>NZ_JFHO01000007.1:0-38811 GCF_000724705.2 Acidiphilium sp. JA12-A1 | reverse complement strand
AAAAGAGTATCACTACCGATCTGGAAAGCGCCAGTTCTTGCTTTCTTGTATCTGCTCAACCCGGTAGGGGGGCGATGGGCAGTGATGCTCCGGTGACGGCGTTTTTGATAGCGGTGTAGGCATCAAGGCCGTGCCGCGCGGCGGTCCCGACGACGGATCGGACGTTGGCGAAGAAATCGGCGCCCCAGTTGGATCGGAACCCTCCGGTGACCTTGCGATATGTCGCGGTAGGCCGGAGTTCGCGCTCGGAGCCGTTGTTGTCCGCGGCGATATCCGGGTGGTCGAGGAAGGTGAAGAGATGATCACGAACCTTGCCGTATCGTCGGCGCAATCGTCTGCCGTGGTGGTTGATCGGGGCGAGCGCCATGACGGCGTCGAGATCATGGTCGAGGCGCCGCCGCCAGGCGCGTCTTGTAGCGTCCGCGAGCGTGCGATGGCGCCGCGCCAGCACGACGGCGCGGAGCAGCAGGGCCTTCATTCTGGGTGCGAAGATCGTATCACCCGCCTCGATCGCGAATTTGCAGTCCCGGAGTTGGTGGGCGAGGCAAATCTGCCAGTCATCGGCATGACCGCGCTGGGCGCCATAGAGATCGGAGATCCAGATAGCGGGGCGATGGCCGTCCATTACCTCCGCGACGACGTTGGCGCCCCGGCTTGGCCGGATCACATGGATGACGACTTCGTCGTTCTGAAATACCCAGTTCCAGTGGGTCCGGCCGTTGATCCGCACCGAGGTTTCGTCGGAGCAGACGACCCGCGCGCGGCGCAGTCGGGCGAGGATGGCACCGACATCGGCATCGAAGCCCGGCTTGGCGCGGCGGAATGCGGCATCGAGCGCGCCTTCGCTGATCGCCAAGCCGAACAACTCGGTGAACAGGCGCGACAGCCGCCGGTAGCTGACCGCATGGATGACGCGCAGGTAGATCGCGAGAGCCACGAGGTTGAGGCTGAATGGTGTGCCGGTCTCCATGCCTTCCGGGACGGCTGCCAGCGTGGTCGCCCCACAGCACGGACAATGGCCGGCATAGCGTTCGACGCGGGTGACGACCGGCTTGATCGGCGGCAGATCGATCTTGTCGTAGCGCTGCGCGAGGCGCTGATCCGCGTCAGTCAGCCCGGCACGGCAGTGCTGGCAATGCGCCGCCTTCGCGATCACCGTCTGATCGGGGTTCTCGGCAAGCAAGCGACCGCCACCCTCACGGCCGAGACTGCCTTTGCGGGGCCCCTTGCGCGGACTTTTCTCGGGCCGGTTTGGCTTCTGCCCGCGCGATGGCGGCAGGCTCGAATTGTCCGGCCGCTTCGGCGGTTCGTTTAGCCGCGCCTCCAACTCCGCAATCCGGCGTTCCGCATCCGAAAGCCGGATTGCCAGTTCCGCGTTCCTGCGCTCGGATGATTGCAACGCGTCCCATAGCGCGCGGATCAGCGCGTCTTTCTCAGCGTGCGATAGGAGAGACAGGTCAGGAAGCTCGTTCACGCCTCCCGTCGAATCGTATCCGCCGTGGTCACGTCAATTCACAATCGATTCAACTTATCGACGGACCAGGATGAGCAGATACGCATGATCGATCCGCGTACGGGTACATATGCGGCTGCTGGGTTTAGCGAGATTCATGGCGCAACAATGGCTATCGACGAGATCAACAAGAAGGGCGGCATTCTCGGCCGGCCCGTTCAGATGTTCGTTGAAGATTCGGAAAGCCTGCCAGGTCCTGGAGTGACGAAAGCGCAAAAGCTTGTTGCTGAGGACAAAGTCAATTTTCTGATGGGAGCAGTTAACTCAGCTACGGCAGAATCACTTAGTCAATTCGCATTGCAGCATAATATGCTCTATATTGATACTGGTGGTCACGTAGATGACGTGACCGGCAGCAAATGTCATTGGACCACATTCCGCACCTGCTCGACCACATGGATGCTTACGGCCGGTGACTTCGAGACCCTATTCAAAAAGTTTGGCAAGAAGTGGTTCTTTATTACACCTGACTATGCTTTTGGTCATGCTGAGCATAGGGATTATGTAAAGCAACTTCAGAAGGCGGGTGGCAAATCGGTAGGCAATGCGCTTGCGCCACTCGGCACCACGGACTTCTCCTCCTACCTGATCCGCGCCCGCGCCGCGAAGCCGGACGTGCTGATCTGCCTGCAGGCGGGCGACGACCTCGTGAACCTGCTGAAGCAGGCCGTGCAGTTCGGCCTCGACAAGCAGATGGCGATCGCCGGCGCGCTGCAGGAAATGGAGGTCTTAGAGTCTCTTCCGAAGGCAGCCCTTCTCGGCTGGTGGACCTTCGAGTGGTACTGGAACCAGCCCGGCGTTCCCCACGTTGCCGACTTCGTCACGGCATATAAGCGTCGATTTGGTGACAAAGTCCCAACCGCTCGGTCTTGGTTCGGTTATGTAAGCGCTCATTCCATCGCCCTTGCGGCGAATCAGGCGAAGACGCTCGACTCGCTGAAGGTGGTCAAGGCGCTCGAAGGCATGGAACTGCCGCCGGAGATCGCGCTGCAGCCGGGCAAGGTGCACTACCGCGCCGGTGACCATCAGATGATGGCGAACATGTTCCCCGGCTACGTCCCCAAGGACGCGAGCTATCCGAACCTGTTCAAGGTGGCCGACGTGGTGCCGAGCGAGAAGATCGCCCTGTCGCCGGCCGCCGCCGGCTGCAAGATGACGTACCCGAGCTGAAGCCCGCCCGCGTGGCGGACTGGGCCAGCCCACGGCGAAAGTCGTGGGCCGGTTCGCCGCATCCGCCGCGCGACCTCGTCTCCAGCCGCGCCCGCGGGCGCCAGATATGAAGTAAGATCCGTGGAAACTCTGCTTGTCTACAGCGCCTTCAACGGGTTGGTGGTCGGCATCTTCTATGCGCTCATGGCGCTGGGACTGTCGCTGATCCTCGGCCTGAACGGCATCATCAATTTCGCCCATGGCACCTTCATGGCGCTCGGAGGCTATCTCGCCTTTACCCTCGAACCCTATATCGGCTTCTGGGGCGGGCTCCTCGTCGCCCCGCTGCTGGCGGTGGTGGTCGGGGTCGTGACCGAACGGGTGCTGATCCGCCCGCTCTACGGGCGCGATCCGCTGTTCTCGCTGCTGCTGACCTTCGGCCTCGCGATGATCATGCAGGACATGATCCGCACCATCTGGGGCTCGATCGGGCAGCCCTTCGCCCTGCCGAACTACCTCAACTCGCCGCTCAGCTCCTCGATGTTCTTTCTCACCGGCTTCCGCATCGTGGTCATCCTGATCACCGTGCTGGTCACCGGCGCGCTGTTCGCGGTGCTGCGGTTCAGCCGCATCGGCATCCGCATCCGCGCCGGCAATGCCGATCTCGAAACCATCTCCTCTCTCGGCGTGAACATCTTCTTTCTGCGCGCGGTGAATTTCGGCATCGGCATCTTCCTTGCCGGCGTCGCCGGCATCCTCGCCGCCGGCCAGCTCGGCCTGTCGCCGACGATCGGTGATTCGCTGATCATGCCAGCCTTCGTCGCCATCATCGTCGGCGGCGTCGGCAGCCTGATGGGCAGCGTACTCGGCGGGCTGATCATCGGCATCGCCTCCGGCCTCACCGCGGCCTTCTACCCGGTCGCGCAGGAAGTCGTCATCTACGTCATCATGGCGGTGGTCCTGGTCATCCGCCCCCGCGGCCTGCTCGGCCAGGAAGGTCTGTTCGAATGAGCACTGCACTCGACACCAAGCCGGCCACGCGGCCCGCGCCCTCGATCGGCGGGCGCGAGATTTCGGCAGCGATCATCTGGCTCGCCCTGCTCTTCGTCCCGATCTGGCTGCCCGCGATCGGCGGTTTCACCGATCTCGCCTCCCGCGTGCTGGTCTACGCGATGGCCGCGACCGGGCTGAACCTGCTGCTCGGCTACACCGGCGGCCTGTCCTTCGGCCATGCGGCCTATTTCGGCCTCGGCGCCTATGGCACCGGCCTGTTCATCATCCATGTCATTCCCTCGATGCCGCTCGCCCTCATCGCCGGCACGCTGCTCGGCGGCATCGGCGGCATCCTGGTCGGGCCGATGGTGATGAAGCGCAAGGGCATCTACTTCGCGATGATCACCATCGCCTTCGGCCAGATGTTCTACTTCCTCGCGGTGCGCTGGAACACCGTCACCGGCGGCGAGGATGGTCTGACCGGCTTCTCCCGCGTGCCGCTGCATCTCGGCGGCGAAGCCATCAATCTCGGCCCGGCGCGCTTCTATTATGTCGTGCTGGCGCTATTCGCGGTGGTCATGCTCGTCGTCTGGCAGATCCTCCGCTCGCCGATGGGCCATGCCTTCGTCGCCACCCGCGAGAACACCACCCGCCTGCGCTTTCTCGGCGTCGCGGTGGACAAGCAGGTCTGGGTCGCCTTCGCGATCTCGGCCTTCATCACCGCGCTCGCCGGCAGCCTGAACGCGATGCTGACCGCCTTCGCCTCGCCGGACGACCTGCAATGGCAGCTCTCCGGCTCCTTCGTCGTCATCTGCGTGCTCGGCGGCATGCGCAGCTTCTGGGGGCCGTTCCTCGGCGCCGTCATCTACATCGCGGCGCAGGACTACCTCTCCAGCGTGACCCAGAACTGGATGAGCTTCATCGGCCTGATCTTCGTCCTGTCGGTGCTGTTCTTCCCGCAGGGCCTGCTCGGCTTCATCAAGGGGAGGGCGCGGTCGTGAGCCTTCTGAAACTCGAACATGTCGGCCGCCGCTTCGGCGCGCTGCAGGCGCTGAAGGACATTTCGCTCGCGGTCGAGCCGGGCGAGCTGCGCGCCATCATCGGGCCGAACGGCGCGGGCAAAACCACGCTGTTCAACCTGATCAGCGGTTTCTTCCCGCCCACCGAGGGCCAGATCATCTTCGACGGCCAGCCGATCACCGCGGTCAGCCCGAACGATCTGGTCCGCCGCGGCATCATCCGCACCTTCCAGATCACCCAGGTCTTCCTCTCGCTCTCGGTCTACGAAAACATCCGCGTCGCGGTGGAAACGGCGATGGGCCTGCAGCTCCGCCCCTGGATCTCGCGGGCGGCGCGCGCGAAGGTCGATGAAAAGGTGGACGAGCTGCTCCAGGTCACCCGCATCGCCAACAAGGCGGACCGCATCGTCGGCGAGATGTCGCATGGCGACCAGCGCGTGGTGGAAATCGGCATCGCCCTGTCGCGCCATCCGCGCCTGCTCCTGCTCGACGAGCCGACCGCCGGCATGGGGGATGAGGAAACGCACCACATGACCGACCTGATCCGCCGGCTCAACAAGGACCAGGGCATCACCATGCTCTTCGTCGAGCACGACATGGCGATCGTCTTCGGCATCGCCGACCGCATCACCGTGCTCGACAACGGCACCTTCCTCGCCGAGGGCACGGCGGCGGAAATCTCCGCCAACCCGCGCGTCCAGAGCGCCTATCTCGGAACCGCCATCGAGGAGACCGCCGCATGAGTGCCGTTCTCGAAGCCGAGGGCCTGCAGACCTATTACGGCAAGAGCCATATCCTGCACGGCGTCTCGCTGAAGGTGAACCAGGGCGAGCTGATCGCCCTGCTCGGCCGCAACGGCGCCGGCAAGACCACCACGATGCGCAGCGTCATGGGCCTCACCCCGCCCCGCGATGGCAACGTCAAGCTGTTCGGCAAGGATGTGACCAAGGCCGCCTCCCATCGCATCGCCAATGCCGGCGTCGGCTATGTTCCCGAGGGCCGCAAGATCTTCGGGCACATGACGGTGCACGAGAACCTGCTCGTTCCCCCCGAGACCAAGGGGCCCTGGACCATCGAGACGATCTACAAGCTGTTTCCGCGGCTTGAGGAGCGCAAGACGAGCAAGGGCGGGCGACTCTCCGGCGGCGAGCAGGAAATGCTGGCCATCGCCCGCGCGCTGCTGCTCAACCCCAAGTTCCTGATCCTCGACGAACCCTCCCAGGGGCTTGCCCCGGTTATCGTGCAGGAAGTGATGCGCACGATCGGCCGGATGAAAGGCGAGGGGATGTCGATCCTGCTGGTCGAGCAGAACGCGCATCTCGCCCTCCAGCTCGCCGACCGCGCCTATGTGCTGTCCGACGGCGAGGTCGTCTATGACGGCTCCGCCGCCGAACTCGGTGCGGATACGGAACGGATGGAACACCTCGCCGGCGTCAGCCACGTCGACTAATATGTATGTAGTTTGCATGCGGCTTAGAGACCCGTATCAATCCCCATCGGCCACCTGGATGCTCAGTTAGACGGAAAGGTTCAGGGTGTTCGACCCTGTCTTCGCTGCTACGGCTTTAATATTCACTGAACGTTGACTGCCGGTCGGGCTTTCCGATCCGCCGGCCTGATGATAGGCGTGTGGCCAGGATGGATAGCCGTAATGACCTTCACTGAATCCGTGAAGCGGGGTTCGGTGGGATGGTCCCGGTATTCCGGCCGGGCGTCCCGATCCGAATTCTGGTGGTTCTTCTTGTTCGCCACGCTTGTGCGAGGCGCGTTCGCATTCATCAGGCTGGTCTTGATGCCCCCGCCGATAGGGCAAGGGGTGCCGATGCTTGTGCTGGTGACACTGGTCTCCCTGATATTGCTGGTGCCGACGATCCCGCTGGAGGTGCGGCGCCTGCACGATGTCGGCCGATCAGGCTGGCTGATCGTGGTGTTCTATGTGCTGTTCGCCGCCCTGATCATGGTGAGCGAGGAATGGATGCGTCTGCTGTCCCGACACCAGGAAACCCATTGGCAGGGCGAGATTTTGTTGGTCCTGACCGTCTTTACCGGGGTGACCTGGGTGAGGGTGATCAGCCTTCTGGCGTCGCGAGGCGGCCCGCGGCCAAACAGATATGGTCCGGCTTCCGAGTGACATCAAAAATCGTATGGCTCGCCCCGTCTGCAAGTGTCGTTTTCGATGAACTGACCAGTCACCTTGGGTGTGACAAATACCGCATTCTGAATTCAGAACGCAAAACATCGATCGACCATTATGTCAAGTGTGGTCGTTTCGATCGTACTGAGAATTCCTGGTTCAGTGCCATGGCACGACGTCGACCGGCGTCTGCGGCAATCGCCAGCACGCCCTTCGCCGGCGCATATCCAACCGACGTCGGACGGCAGTCTCTATGAGCGCCTAGATCTCTAGCCGGAGCAGGTACTTGCCCGAGGTCGCGTGTTCCATATGCGTAACGAACGACAGTTTCATGGCGATCGGCGAGCACTTGACGGACATTGTCGGCCCGTGGCCGGAGGGCGATCCGGAGCCGTGTCGATACCCACGGACTCGCAAGCCGACACCGATTGCCTATATCGTACAGAACGGGTAATTTTGGACAAAAGTGGAATTGCGAGGTTCACATGAGCAAGTCAGCCGTCATCGAGGCCAGTGCCGCTCGGAGCAGCTTCGCAAAGCTCGGGGAACAGGCCAGGCGGGCACCTGTCGAAGTGACCCGACACGGTAAGCTCGAATTCGTGGTCATCTCGCCGGACCTCTACGAGGCGGTCAAGGCGGCGGGCACGGTTCCGGTCGGCGAGTTGGCTCGCATGCAGGAATCCTTCAACCAGATGTTCCAGGATATGCAGTCGGATCGATCCGAAGCGGCGTATGAGAGGCTGGAGGCACTGACTGCGGAGGACCTGCCAAAGGCAGCGGTGGACGCCTATCGGCGGACGCGCAGAAGGGCGCCCGGTCACCGGTCGGGTTCGGGTGTTGGCCGCTAAGGTCGGCCGGATCATCGTCGCGGCAGGGACCAACGGCGCCGGCAAGAGCTCAATCGTTGGTCCGCTGATCCGGAGCCTTGGCGGCGCATACTATAATCCCGACGAACAGGCGCGGAGTTTCATGGCGATCGGGCTTGGTACCGAGCAGGCAAACGCGCGAGCATGGGGGCTCGGTTACGAGGGGCTTCAGCGAGCGATCGACCAGAATCTCAACTTCGCCTTCGAGACAACGCTTGGCGGTGCAAGCATCACGATGGA
The DNA here is from genome assembly GCF_000724705.2 of Acidiphilium sp. JA12-A1. NCBI lineage: Bacteria > Pseudomonadati > Pseudomonadota > Alphaproteobacteria > Acetobacterales > Acidocellaceae > Acidiphilium > Acidiphilium sp. JA12-A1. Next base: position 30,897 of record NZ_JFHO01000007.1, on the reverse strand, counting down.
GCTGCTGCGTGCTCTCGCGCTCGAGCGTCGGGTCCTGATCTTCTATGTCGGCCTTGCCTCGGTGGATCTCCACATCCAGCGCGTGGCTGAGCGGGTGGCCCGGGGTGGGCACGACATCCCGGAGCGGAAGATCCGCGAGCGATACGACAACAGCAGGACCAATCTCCTCAAATTCATCGGGACGCGGGCTGAAATGCGGGTCTGGGACAACTCTCACCAGTCAGCGGACGGATCGCCGGCGCCACGGGAGGTTTTCCGCGTGCAAAACCGGGAGATGCTGATTCCGAAGGGCGGCGAGTTGTCGGCGACCGTCGCGTGGGCTCAGCCGCTCGTGGCCAAGGCGCTAAGTATCAGCCCGGGCTGATCCGGGGGCGACTGATCTGTGGGCGGAATTCCCCACGAACCTGGCTGCCCCCATCTTGATGGCATTCAGGGTGCTCGATCCGCCTCTTCCATCGCGGCAGCCCGATGCCGGGAGATGAAGCCGACGCGGAACCCGAACGGGTGGGCGAGCTTGTTCATCGTCTCGAGCGACGGGTTCGCCTTGCCGTTCTCGATCTCCCAGATCTGGCGGGTCGTGAGCCGCATGGCTTTGGCGAATTGCACCTGCGTGAAACCGATCGCCTTGCGCATCCGGCGGACGGCCAGCGACAGGGGCAGGCCGCCGGCCTCGACGTCGTCGGCCAACTGGGTGCGCAGCCTCATCATCTCCTCGCGCGACAGGGGGCTGAGCTTTGGCATGGTCGTGGATCTCCAGATCAGATCGGCCGGCCGGGTGGGCGCGATCATATTTGACACCCAATATGATGGATACTTTGGAGCAAAAATCCAGAATAAATGCCACTCGAATGGATGGTTTTCTGATGGAGAGGCCCGAAACGGCAGCATGCGCCAGGTGACCTCGCCGGCATCCCGAACTCCTGGGCAGGTTAAGGCTCATCGGTCCGCGCGGTAGAATGGAAGCAACAAGCCAACAGGAGATCCCGATGGCCGCCGAATCAGCCGTACTCACCCCCGCCGAAGCTTCCGCGTCGCTCGCCGCATTGTCGCAACGGCTTGCCGGCAAGTTCGTGATGTCCCAGCCGTCCGAGAGGACTGCCCGCAAGGCCGTCGACACGTTGCAATCCGCCGCGCCCGGCTCGTCCTGGATCGCATTCAGCCGGCAGGAGCTGAAACTGCTCTGGCTTGCGATCACGAACGGCGCACCGGAATACGGAAACACGCTCGGGATGACGCCCCGGGAGATGAGGATGTTCAGACGATCGGCGAACCGGATCGGGCGGGCGGCCGGTGAAGAGGTTTTGTTCTAGGAGTTCAGCCCAGTGACAGGCGCGCGGCAAGGCCCAGCCGATCGCGAAGGCTCGCCACAGCCCCCTGCCCCGCCCCGGCCGGAGCCGCCAGCCGACGTCGGCCGGCCTGCTTCACCTCGACGACCGGAGCCGGGGCCGCGCGCCATCTCGATCGGGCCTCCCGCTCCGTGCGGCGCCGCGCCTGCTGCCTGGCCTTCGCCAGACTGGGGCCCATTGCCTTCCGGGTCGCAGCCGCATGGTCGCGGTGGCGCGCTGACACCGGCTCCACCGGATTGCCATCCAGGTCGTGGCGCATGCTGTCCGGCGCGGCCATCCGCTCCAGGTAGCCGGGCCGGCGGACGTGATGGGCAAGAGCCGCCCTGATCAGGAGCTCATCCGCATCCACCCCGGCCTCGATGAGCCGGGCGGCCAGGCCCGCCGCGGCGGCGCCGACGAGGGGCTGCAGGGATGTGAGGACGGGCGCCAGGTGCGACAGATCGCCGGCGACCAGGCGGCGGTAAAGCCGTTTGCCTTCGTGGTACGATGGCCGGTCGACGGGGATGGCGGCTGTGGCGGTCACGGTCCTGATCCTTGATCTGGCTGGGCGAAAACCCGCCCGTGGAATGCTTATAGCATATAAATTCAAAAATAATTATCAATTATTTTCACGATCTCAGCGAGCTTACAAAATCCGAATTGTGAAAGTAATTCTTTGGTTGGATCACCGCCGCTCGATATACTGGAGCATCTGCGCGCATCCCGATGAGGCTGGCGCACCAAACCGGAAGGATGATCCAGTGCCTGAAGACAGAACCGAGGAGCAAGCGGCCGCTGCCATGGCGAGCCCGCTCGATGTCACCCTCTCCAGGAACATCAAGGTTGGCCATGCCCAGCCCGTGCAGAATGGCCGACGCGATACCGCGGAAGCTGATCGTGCTGCGGCGAAGTGGATGGATCCGGCTCGCGCGGCGGATGTTGCCTTGCCGGACCTGGCACGTGAACCGAGTGTTTCGACATCCGTGCTGCCAGAATCTCTGGAGTTGAAGGCGACTCACCTGTCTTCGCTGGTTCCGCCGGAGGCTCAGATTGTTCCTGACGTCGAAGTGTCGGAATGCCCTGATTTCGAGACCGCATCTCGCCGGGCCGTATGGTCAATGGGTGACCATATCGGGCGGCTGAGTGGTGTCGAGAGCTTTCACAAACGGCGCGGCCTGCAGACAATCAGCGCGTCCACGGTGCAGCTGTATCGGGACCGCGCCCACAGTCTGCTGACCCGATATATCCGGCGGCCGGGCGCTATCCCACTGGTGGATGACGCTACCTCTATCCATGAGGACGAGCGCATCGACCCGGTCGACTTCGTGAGGTGGCTGATCAGGATGAAGCCGGACATCAGTTCCTCGACATGGCGGTCATACAAGGCCGCGATCGCCTTCTACCTTTATGACTCAACCCACCCCTCGGCACGGGCAGCAGCTGCTATCCTTGATGGTGTGAGCGCCGATGATGGAGAGGCGGCAGCGTCCGAGGGGGTCAAGGGGACGAAGTTCTTCCGGCTCGAGGATTACAACAAGCTCCTGAAGTTCTGCCTGGATCGTGGCCGTGGTGTCGGGGCGGACAACATGTTCCACTTCGCCCGCGCCGCGATCCGAACCGGCATGCGGCCCTCGGAGTGGGCAACCTGCGATTTACGGACTTGCCCGAACCCCGACGCGCCGTACGGCCGCAATGTCTGGCTCTTCGTCTGCAACGCCAAGGCGTCGAACGGGCGGGCCAACGGGCTGGTGCGGGTGCTCGACCTGTCTCCCCTGTCTCGGATCGATATCGAGCCCATCCGATTCACGATGGCCCTCTTCCAGCGCCAGGCGCCCAAGGAGGGGACGGAGCCCACGATCAGGCGGTTGCGCCAGGCGATCAACCATATCGGGGCTGCCACCGGGATGTCGGCGAAATACTCCCCCTACTCCTTCCGTCACCAGGCGATCGCCAACTGGAAGACGATCTACAGCCCCGTCGAGGTCGCCGCGCTGGCCGGGCATTCGGTGCCTGAGACGGCGACCGAGCATTATGGCCGGAAGCGGGATGGGTGGACCGGCAAGGGGACCGGCGGAATCATGATCCGACCGTCGAGGGTCGATGTGGAACGGATCATGAGCCGTATCCGGTCGGACAATCCGGCACCCTTCATGCGACCGGACGGGAGCTTGGCAGTGGTGCCGGAGGATATGCCCACCCCTCAGTAGGCCGCATTCGTGCTGCCGAGCCGGCCCTGGATTTCCGTCCGGGGCCGGCTTTTATTTTGGGAAATGCGCGGCCGTTGGGGTGGTGTTTAGCAGCTGTCTTTTAAGGTGCATTTTAGGTGTGTATGCCGTTCGCCCGCCTCGACAGGAAACCCGATTTCCGTTTCACCCCTCCCCTTCCCCGCCCTGATTTTCCGATTAATTCGAATTTCCACTCCCCTGCTACGCTATTTTCCGCTGTTTTCCCGCTTCCGTCTGATATTCCGAATTTTGCTGGTTTCCGGTGACGCCCCGGCGCTGGTTTTCAGCTTATGGCGAGGGGTGGCTGTTTGAGGAGGAATTTCCACCCGATTTTGTTCTACCCCCCGTTACCTAATCGCACTTCGTTCCAAAATGCATGACATTAGATTGCAAAAGTCAGCATATTTAAGTGCAAGATATAGACCATTTGCCGACAAGATTTAGGATAATTCCGTGCAAAATGTATGACATTTCTGTTCAAAATCATGGGTATTTTGGTGCAAAATTCAGAATATTTTATCCCAAAATGTAGGACAAGAGGCTCGGGTTAGAGCAGGGTAATTTCGACTTATTCGCTGCGGAGAAATGTCGAGACCTGCCAAGGTGTGCAAAATTGCACATTTATCAGATCTCGACATTTCTCCGCCTTTCAAGCTTCCGCGCAATGGTGACGACGTCGCCGCCATTATGGTGCATGTCCGCCGCACCGGTTCGTGGTCGAGATCACGCTCATGATGCCCAACCGGGTGCGATAGCGGCTGGTATTTTTTATGTGGAAAATAACCGGCATAATATTGTATTCTAGCGGCAGTTCACCGACAGAAGGATCAGAGCGTGGTACGCATTCGCTCCAAGGCCGTTCTCGCCGTGCTCGCGCTGGTTGCCGGCATGCCGGCACTCGCCCACGCAGACGTCATGACCACCGAGGCCCAGGCCGTCCAGGCCGAGGCTGAAAGCAATCTCGCCCGGGCGTTCACCGAGGCGAGTCAGGCACTCTCCCAGCTCGACAATGGCCCGGTCGACCCGCAGCAGGTGGCCACCCCCAAGGGTGTCGCCATCGCCGCCCCCGCGGCGCCGGTCCAGGCGGCCCTGCCGAAGATCGATCTGGCCCGCCTCCCCGCCCAGCTTCGCCGCCCGGTGACGATCCGCTGGAACGGGCCGGTCGAGGGCGCCATCCGGAAACTCGCGGCCCAGATCAACTACACGGTCCTCCCGCCGACCCACACGCCCGCGACCCCGCCGACGATCGTCCTGGTCAAGAACAAGGTGCCGGCGGCGATCGTGCTGCAGGACATCGGCGCGCGGATCCGCACCTACGGCAAGCTCGTGGTTTCGCCGGCGGCCCGCACCATCCAGTTCGACGTCAACCAGGCGGCCGGGACCTGACCATGGCGCGCATCCGTTTCCGATCGGCCGCCCTCCCCGCCGCGGTCATCCTCCTTGGGCTGACCGGCTGCGCGAATCTGCAGGGCGCGCCCGGCAAGGCCGCGTCGGCGAAGCCCGTCCCTCCGGACATGGTCGGCATCCATATCAATGACGGTGATTCGATGTTCCCGGTCCAGACCGGCGACGCCGCCCGGCAGGCAATTCCGAGCCTCAAGGCGATGAGCCGCATGCACCGCGATGGCTCGGGGACAAGCAAGGAAGCCGCGAAAGAGATGGTCGAGCTTCCGGTCATCCGCGACACCGCGCTGCGTTATGGCGCCGAGGGCGGCGTGGCCTGGGCGACCCGGATCATCGACGGCGAGCTTCGCGCGAACGCCGCGCGCCTGAGCCAGATCTACGACTTCTCGCGGCTGGTCACCTATCAGCCGGGTGGTGTGCAGATCCTGCCGCCGGTGATTTCCGAAAGCCGGAACCTGTACCAGTCCTCCGATTTCGGCCGGACGATCCGGGTGGCCGACACCTATTACGACATCGTCCGCCAGGCACGGTTCGTTCCGTCGGCACCGCTCTGGTACGGCTATCTCTACCGCACCTGGCAGGCGCCGCACCGCCCCTTCGAGGCCGGACTGCCCCACAACTCGGAAGAGGAGGCGGTCTGGAAGCACTACGTGAAGGCTGGCTGGCGGGCGGGCGTGAAGGAGGGCGAGACGATCTTCCGCCTCGACCTCGACCGGCTGAACCGCGACTTTACCGGGATGATCCGCTACCGCAAGCTCTACGACGAAGGCAAGGTCTCGGCTCCGGTCGTCCAGGCCAAGACGCTCGGCGTCACCGGCACCGGCCAGAACATGCGCGAAGGCGACCGGGTGGTGAAGATCATCGCCGAGCCCAGCCTGAGCGTGCCGCACCCGCAGACATCCCCGATCAAGGCGATGCCGAACTAGCCAGGCGCGATCGGCCCAGGGGGGCGTCAGATACTAAGGCGCCGCTCATCTCAGACGTCGGTCGGCGACGAGGTCCACGCCGGCAGACTTGGGATTGTCGTACATTTCAGATGCGGGAAAATTCTTGCCCCCGGGCGTCGAGTGTGGAATTGTCACGCATCTGAGATGCGGGATAATCCAATGGCAATCCACTTGGTCGGAGAGACGATAGACGCCAAACGGGCGCATCATCGCGCCCAAAACGGTGACTTGATCCCCCTCGTTCGTGGCGTCTACGTGGATCACGACGGCGATGCCGAGACGGCTATCCTAGCCCACGCCGTCCGGATCGCGCATTACCTCTATCCAAACGCCTACCTATCATCCGCCAGCGCTGTCCTGCTCGCGCCCACGCCGGATGGGCGTCTCTTCATCAGTGGTCGACGCAACCAGCGAACCAGGTTGCGGGCCCTGGAAATCATTCAAAATGAGGCTCCGGCCCACCCCTCGACGGCGATCGCCATCATTGGCGATGATCTCGGAGAGCTGCGCATCGCCGCTTCGTCGCCACGACAGCGCTTCCTCGAAGCCTTTCGGTTGAGGAGCGAGCACGCCAGCGCCATCACCGCCGAGATGCGCGCCCAGATGGCCGCCCGGTTGGTGGCGGAACACGGCACGCCCCAGGCGGCGGCTGACGCCGTTTGGGCGCTTGCCCGCGAGAACGAATGGTATCGGGAGGGTGAGGGCGCAGAACGCTTCCTCCTCGCCAAACCCGGAGGCGCGGCGCCAGTGAACAAGGCCGCGCTCAATCTTTTGGTTGCCTGGCACGGGGATCTTGTCGGTCGTTTGACCCATGACGGCTTCGAGTGGCGCTGGAAACCTGAGCGGCGCACTGGTCCGGCGCTCATCCGCGGGACGACGCCCGGCAAATTGCCGGCCTTCATCGAATCGCTGCTGCCCGAGGGCTGGCTCGCCCAGGTCCTGCATGAACGCGACGAGCGCGATGCCCTGCGCCGAGGTCGACGCTACATGTCGAACATCGCCATCGTCGAAGACCGGGATCAGTTGGCGACGCTGCCGGCTGATGTGCTGTCGACCCCACTCTCCAGCTTTACCGCTGACGGTCGCTTCACGGGGGTCTATGCCGGCCCCGGACGCGGCGAAATCGAAGACACCTTCGAGCAGAGTCTGGCGCGCATCTTTGCGCGCTCTGAAACGCCGCGCTTGTCGGGCGTCCAGGTCAAGGCGCCGATGAGCCTGACCAAGGACGGGTCCCTTGTCCCGGCGATCGATCAGCCCTTCACCCACATCCTGAAGCCAACAGGCGCGGCGGGCTTCGACATGCTACCGATCGTCGAGTGGCTGTGCCTCGAACTCGGGCGCGCCGCAGGGTTCGAGACGCCAGACGCCGCGTTGATTGCGATGCCGGACGGCATGCCGCCGTCCTTGGTCGTCGAACGGTTCGACATCAGACGTGGACCACACGATCTGCGTCGGCTCGCGATGGAGGATTTTTGCTCCGTCCTCGATCTCCCGACATCCGCGAAATACGACGGAACGATCGAGAGAATGGCGCGCGCCTTGCGTCCGCTTTCCACCGACCCGGCCGCAGACCTCAACATCCTGTTCCGACGCGCGGTGTTTGCCTGGTTGATCGCCGACGGCGATATGCACCTGAAGAATCTCGCCGTCCTCAAGACGGCTGATGTGGGCGCGAAGACGTTCACGACCGTCCGTTTTGCGCCCCTCTACGATGCCGTGACCACACGGGTTTTCCCAAGCCTTGCCGGCGATCGAATGGCCCTGAAACTGAATGGGAAGGATGATCGGCTGACGCGCCAGGATTTTCTACGCCTCGCGCGCACAATCGGTCTGACCGTCGAGGATGCGGAAGCCGCGCTCGAAGCCCTCACAACACGGATCACAGAGCGCCTGGCGACCCTTCAGCTCCCCGCATTCGCCGTCGAATTCGCCGACGCTAAAGCAGTTCGCGATAAGGTTGAGGCCATCGCCACAGCGCGGTGTCTGGCGCTTAGGAGGCGTGGACAACCCTGAACCAGGGGCGGATTGAGGCGAGGAGGTTGAAGCCGAGGAAGCTGCTGGCGGTTTGATCGTATCTTGTGGCGATACGGACTCCCGACAGGCCGCACAAAAAAACGCCCGGGAGCTACGGCACCCGGGCGTTCTGCCGTCCGGCTATCGAATGCGCCTCACTTCATCTGCGCGCCGGCACCTGCAGATACGCTCAGCCCGATGCGACTGGCGAGGCTTGGGTTGCTCCGGGCCTCGCTCACGATCCGATCGTATTCGGACACCGACAGTCCGTGGCTCTTGATCAGCCGCGCGCGTTCGGCCCGGGCCCTGGTTTCGATGGCCCGACGACGGCTGGCCGTCTTCGCTGTCCGGATCTCACGGTGCTCACGTGCCTCGAGAACAGAGATCTGCCTGGTTGCCAATCTCGCCTTGGATATAGTGGCCGCCGAGAAATCGGCGGACGTTGCTTCGGCAGATCTTGCCATGCCATTCGCCTGTGCGCCCACCTTGCTCGTCACGCCCGCGGCGGTTGAGCCGACCGCACTGCCGACATTCCCGGCCGTCGACCTTGCGGCACCCAGCGTGCTGCCGACCAGCCCGCCAGCACCGGCGTTTGCTCCGACACCCACAGAGGCGCCGACACCGGCCTGGCCTCCGGCAGATGTCTGGGCGAGGGCACTGCCGGCAGTCAGCATCACGATGAGCGCTGACGACGTAATGAGGGTGCGAGATTTCATGGATCGTAAGTCTCCTTGCTATGGCGCCGCGCGATGCGCGACTGGAGACCGGTGTGCAGAGTGTTTGTGTTTGCCGTTGGGCATAATTTCCAACGGTTTTGTGAATTTTGTGTTGGACGTCCTGCGAGACCCAGCCTCGTCGATCACCCCTTCTGCCGGCACACCGCCAGGATCTCGAGCATCACCGAGCGAGGCAACACCTCCTCGACATAGCTCATCGTTCCAAGCCGGGCGCAGTCCCGGCCGTCCGACCCCTGACCATGGAAGACGCACCCGTCGCCCTGGTAGAGCAGGCAGACGATCGACGCGCCACGCGTCCAGAAGATCGCGACCGCTCCAGTGCTGTAGTGCACGACCTCGATCGGTGCCGGCGGCTGGACCGCACCAAGCAGGATGTCCTCCCAAGGCCGCGTCGGAAAATGCCGGCCGAGATGATCTCGCGCCTCGATCATCGCGGGCACACTCTTCGAGAGTCCGAATGTCGCGGAGAAATCGATTTTCTGGTCAGAATTACTGCTCATGGCGCGCCCAGTTGAACGCGGCCATCATCTCAGCCGCTCATCAGACATAGGAGAAACGGTGGCCCGATTCCAATGAATCCTGCTCGCGGCTTGTTGGAGGAGTCGTTGGATAATTCGAAATAAATTTGGATTTATCGACTGAAGTCCTGCTGCATCCGTCCTTAGTCCCTTTCATATCTGGCACCGATACTGCTGGGTATGAGCACGACCCAGCGCAGACGCCCGCCGACGCAATTCATCGGCGCGACAGACGATGATGTCCCCGAGGTTGCGGAGATCGTCGCGGAAAGCCGCAAGGCCGAGATCGGCACTGGCCAGCCCATCCGCGTGGCCGGGTCTCAGCATGCCGCGCCTGCCGCGCCCGCCGGGCAACCCGCCCAGGACGATGAGTCCGTTCTGACCGTCCTGCCGGCTCAACCTGCCAATCCGGCAGAGCAACCTGTCGAGCTCAGCCCGTCGCAGAAGAAGGGCCTGGCGGTGCTCGATGCGTGGATCGCCGCGGAGGTCCTGACGCCGGAGACCGTGAAGGACCTGAAGGATATCGTCTCGGGCCGCGAGCGCGACATGGCGGCGCTCGATCTCGTCTACGGAGATGCGCTGCCGTGGGAAGAAGGCTATCCGGAGACAGAGTTCCCGAACTTGCGTGCTGGCTACCTCGCCTATGATGTCATCTTCGGGTCGATCCCGGAAGCCACGGCAGCCGTCAGGCTCGAGGAGGTCTATGGCCAGAGCTTTGGAGATGGTGGCGCCGGGTCGGGCGTTTCGATTCTCGCCACGCTCCGCGTGGCGCCGAACGGCACGCTCGATCTCAAGGACGGAGTTTCGCCCTTCTCTGTATCGGCGTACGGATGGGGACTCGTGCGCGCGCTGAACCGGGATCTGGGCGCAATGCCAGGCTGGAAGCATGCCGCCGCTGACATCAGCAAGAGTTTCCGCGATTTGTTCGACGACCGGTTTAAGGACAAGCCGATCGACAAGGCTGCCATCCTCGAGATCTACTACTGGATGCTCGACAGCCTGGGGTTCGATGAGAAGCTGGTCTCACGGCCATCACGAGAGTCCGACGTGGTCAGCAAGCCCGCGAAGGTGATCGGTTACTACCAGAGGGTAAGCCCCGACGGCACGCCGGTGCCGAAACAGCGAATGCCCGACGCCCTGATCATGAACAGCTTTTTTCTCAGCGACCTGCTCGACGCCCGCCGCGATCTGGCGAAGGGTATCGAGCAGCCTCTCCTCGATCGGTATCTCGGCGTGAAGGAACAGGTCCGTAGGATCAACATTCTCGAGGACCCAAAGGCCATCAACACGCTGCTGCGCCCCGGGCTTTTCCCGGAGGGGAAGTGGCCGCACGCGGGCCGCAATCAGCTGGTCGCCATGCAGCAGTCGATCATCAATTATGCGCTGCACCCCGCGCAGGTCCGCCGGAACAAGGTGATCGGTGTCAACGGCCCACCGGGCACCGGAAAGACCACGTTGCTGAAGGACGCGGCCGCGGCGCTGATTGTCCGTCGCGCTATCGCGATGAGCGATTTCATCCACCCCTCCCACGCCTTTCGCGTATTCGGATCTGGAGGAGCGCGTTCCTCCGGGCGCGCCGACCCATCCTTGTTCGAGCTCGATCCCAAGCTGATCGGCTTCGAGATGCTGGTTGCCTCCTCGAACAACGGCGCAGTCGAGAACGTCTCGACCGAATGGCCGGACAATGGCGCGATCGCTGATGATGCGACAACCAGATACTACCCGGGAACAGCATCCAGGCTGCATGAGCGCGAGAGCTGGGGGCTGGTCTCGGCCGCGCTCGGCAATTCGGCAAACCGGGCGAAATTTCGTGACCAATTCTGGTTTGATGAAGACTGGGGTCTCAGGAACCAGCTCGCTCTGGCAGCCGGCCGCTCGCCGGTCATCGTGGACAAGAAGACTGGAGCGAAACGGATCCCCGCCTCCTTTGAGGCACACCGGCCCGCGCGTGGCCGGCATGCGGCGCTGGAGCGCTGGAACCGGGAGCGAGATCGCTTCCTGCAGCTGCTCGACACGGTCAGGAAAAGCCTGTCTGACGTAAACAAGGCGGCGACCGGTGAACTCGACCAGAGTGACCCTTTTCACTTCCATACCTCTTCGCCGTGGCTTTCCGGTGCGGACCACAGACAGCGCGAGGATCTGTTCGAGGCGGCAATCGATCTTCACCGCGCCTTTATGGAGGGTGCGGCCACGGAAGTCGGCTCCAACCTCTCGGCGGCGATGGAACTCCTCGCCGGTCGGTTTAACGGGCGGAAGCCGAAAGTCGTCCAGTCTGTCCTCAGTACGCTCTTCATCGCGGTTCCGGTCTTGTCGACCACCTTCGCCAGCGTCCGCAGGATGCTGCGCGACGTTGAAGAGCCGATGATCGGCTGGTTGTTCATCGACGAGGCCGGACAGGCGACGCCGCAATCGGCGGTCGGCGCGATCAAGCGCAGCCGGAACGCGCTCGTTGTGGGCGACCCGATCCAGGTCGAGCCCGTCGTCACGCTGAACGAACCCATGGTCGTCGAGATCGCAAAGGCGATGGGCATCGACCATGAGGTCGATATGGCGCCCTGGGGGTCCGTGCAGACCTTCGCGGACGGGGCATCCGAAGTGTTCGCCGAATACCCCTGCGAGGGCGGCGCGCGCCGGGTCGGCATGCCGCTGCTGGCCCATCGACGGTGCGCCGAGCCGATGTTCTCGATCTCGAACCAGATCGGCTACGGCGGCCTGATGGTGAACGCCAAGCGGCCTTCGCCCTCCGCGATCCGGGATGCCTGCGGGCCGTCGCGCTGGATCGATGTCCACGACCCCGTGGACGAGAAATGGTCCGAGCAGGAAGGGATGGTCGTCTTCAACCTCCTCCGCGATATCGTCGCCCGCGGTGGCAAGCTCGACCTCTACATCATCAGCCCCTTTCGGATCATCGAGAGCCGGCTGCGCGACATGGTCATTCAGAACCATGCCGGGATCGGCATCTCCTTCGCCGAGGCCCGCGAGCTGACCCGACGGATCGGCACCGTGCACAAGGTCCAGGGCCGCGAGGCGGAAGGTGTCATCTTCGTGCTGGGCCACCAGGGCGAGGCATTCAAGCGGGCACGCGGCTGGGCGGGCGGGCGCCCGAACATCGCGAACGTCGCCGTCACGCGGGCCAAGGAAGTCCTCTACATCGTCGGCAACCGCGCCGACTGGAGCGAGGCCGGGTACTTCCACACCGTCGAGCAGGTGATGGACGAGTTCACCCGTCAGCACGGCGTCGCCGCCGGCGATGCCCTCGCGGTGCCGCCTGCGCCCATCCGAGAGGAGCAAGCGGAAGCGCCGGCGCCGGTTCTCGAGGATCACGAATCCATTTTCGATCTCGATCTCGGCCTCGGCCTGGGTTGAGCAGAACTCGATTCAGGCAGGGAGTTCGCGATGCGCGCGGCACGGACAGGCAAGGAAAGCACGGGCTTCTTCCGGATCGGGGAGGCCAGCGAGGTGGGCGGTCTGGTGCTCGGCGGCGACTATTGCGCAGAGCACGAGTCCGGGATCGAGGAGCTCCGCCGGGAGTTCGGGATCTCCAGCAAGGCTCCGCCCGGCATAGAGCGGTACCGGATATCCGGACTGTCGAGCCGGTCGGCACTGGTGTTTTGCGACCGCCCGGACCTCGACCAGTCGATCCTCTGTTGCTCGCATCCGTCCAATGTCGCCCAGCTGGTCGGCAAGCCCGGCATCACCGGTGGCCTCGCGACGCGGCACGAGGGATTCGACCTCGTGGTCGCCGACCGTGTGGTCGCCTTCCTTCCGACCTGGCGGGACAAGGACGACAGGGTGCGGGTCCTGCCTGTCCATTCGAAGGCCGCCGACCGGGAAGCCTGGAAGGCGTACAACGCGGGGATCATCGGGGCCTGGAGCGAGCGGTCGTTCATGGTCCGGGCACTCGGTGAAGAGGCCCGCCGGGATCTCGAGGCGGTCTACAACGCGTTCCTGGGCTGTGACATCGCGCTCAGCACAACGCGCGCCCTCACGCCTTTCGGCCGCGGTGGCCTGGCGATCGTGATTGCCTCACGGATCCAGCCGGCCGACCTCGACCGTCTGCGCGAGCAGGACGAAGATCGGGACCTCCTCGATGCGACGTTCAAGGCCACCGGCCTCCCTGCCCGCTTTGCCGAGCGCCGCGGCACCGATCCGTTGTTCGGCCCGAACGCCAAGCCTGCCTATTTCGGGATCGGGCCGGCCTGGACCCGGGAATTCATCGAGCGCCGGAAGGCCGACCCAGCGGCCCGGCCGACCGAAGACGACCTGACCGTCTGGCTCAACCCGATGGAGCAGCGCCACCACAACTTCGGCTGGTTCTCGGTCGATTCCCTCCGGCGCTGGTTCGACGGCGAAGGCCCGGTCGTCAAGGCGTGGGTCGAGCAACAGGCCGTGGGAAATCTCGACCAGTCCGAGGCTGACGGAATGAGCCTTGGGCCTTGAAGCCAGCGTTCAATGCCTTTTCCTCACGAATTAGGACGTGCCCCTGGCTTCAGGGCCCACGGGGCAGCTCGAACGAGGGACAGTTTTAAGGCTTTAATCTTTTATTCTTAAGGGTTTAGGCCCCGGATTGCTTCAGAATTATCTCGTAAAATCAAATAGTTACACGCAAGGCCCGTTCCCGGAATGTCGCGTGCATGTTCCCAATGTGTCGATAGGGACGTTCCGAAAGTGACGAACAGCTGTTCCTGAGGTGTCGATACGCCGAATGAGCGGGATGCTGGAGTCTTAGGACGCTCGAGTTTCGAGGCGACCACTGCATTCCGATCCGCCCCCTTGAATGTAATCGGGGTCCCGAGTCGCGAATCGGCTTCAAATTCTGCTCGTTGGATGGGCCCCGGGCTGAGAACATCAAAACTGAATCGCTGATCACCGATTCAGCCATCGTCACATCAGGAACGCTTGCTCCTGGCGAAGATGCGGCCCCTTATTGGGCCCCTACTCCACGCGGAAAGGTCGCTGTTCTCAGACTTCAACCTCGCTCAAGGCGTGCGCCTGTTCCACGAACAGCCTGAATGCTGCGTCATGGCCATGCAGAGCTACCGTGCTAGGTGGCGACACCAAGTAGCGGCGATACAGATCGTCAATTTTGAGCCAGGGGTAGCGGATACGCATTTCGGTCAAGGTTTCGGTTGGGACGTCGGGAGCAGGGCATGGTGCCTGCGCGTTCAGCATTTCAGGCTTACCCTCGCCCTCTAGCGCACTTCGTCTGGTAAAGCGGACGAACGGCTCACGCCGGGTCCATTCGACGTCGAGCACGTACCCAGGCAGGGCGTTCTGCCGGGCAATAGCCAGCACTTCATATTTGAAGCGGCGGTAGGGCCCTTCCGCACCAGATTTCTCAAATAGGGTTGGCATGGAGATCGCGAAGCCGCCCGGCCCTGCCCCTCCCGCGTGTTTTCGGCCCACCCGGTACAGCCACCGCTCGCGCCCACCGTTGATGTCGAAATAGTCGGTATCGATTGACAGGAGACCGCCGTTCATCATCACGCCGTCATAAAACCATTTGGACAGTGTGATTTGGATGCCCCTGCTTCTACCGGTGACCAAGTCGGTCTCGGTCTTCCAGCTGTCGAGCCACGAAAAGGTTGTCTCGTGACGCGACCCTGACCTTATGCTCGTCTTGACGGTCGTCGATTGCAGGCGGTCCAGCGCACCCGCCAGAAGTTCGTACCCTCTCCCGCTCGTGACCCGGTTGATTGCCTTCAGCATGTCATATGGACTGAAAGACAAGGTTTGCGGGATGTTGTTAGCCCTGCGCTTCTTTAGGCTGTTTAATACCGATGCGCAGTAGATCAGGATGTCCGCATCCCAGATCGTCGCCATCCCGTATTCAGGGTTTGCCGTAACAAAGACCGTAACTTTGCCATCGGGGCTAGTATAGTCGATGGGTTTCGTCCGCCGCTTCTTGGCGAGGCTAAAGAATGGACGCTCCATCATCTCGCGCTGGTCGCAGAATGGCGTGTCGAACGACGGAATGTAGAACTCCATCCCGCTTCCTCTCGATCTACCTGTCATGAGCTGGCTGACGGTCAACCCACCTGCCCTCCCCCTCAGCGTTTAAGCGCCGTCTTGATCAAGCGTGCAACCGCATCGCCGATATCAGCGTCATTGAGATCGGCCGGGTTGTGCACTCGGATCGTTATGGCACCGCGTGTCTTGGAGACGAGGGATGTGACAGTCCGGCCGCCTTTCTTGATCTGAAGCGGCTCATTCCTCAGCTTCGGGGTTGGTGTGGCAAGAAGCCGCGTTGCCACCTTCTTGCCGTCGAGGAGCACATCCCCTCTGTTGCGCAGCTCATTCTGTTCGGCGCGAATTTCAGCCGCTGTTCTAAGGATCTCCTCTCGCCTCTTGGTACCAAGAGCGCTTGCGATCTCATAGCCAACGTTCAGCGCAATAGAATCGAAGTTTGGAAAAGCTTCGATGATTTCGGTTGGCAGATCGGCAACCGACAACATCTTGGATAACCATCCCTGTGTGATCCTTAGCCGTTCGGCCATCCGCTTCTGACGGCCGCCATAATAGCTGGTCAAAGCCAGCTTGTAGTTCCATGCACGCTCAAGATCCGACACGTCTTTTCGTGCACGGTTCTCCAGGTCGGCAAGTCTGAAGGCAGCCTCGTCGTCAAGAGTCTCTAGACGCACAAGGAACGTCATGTCCGGATAGCTGTTCTTCCGAAGCCATGAGATGGTCCAGTGCCGTCGCGTTCCAACGATGACTTCGTATTCGTGGTCTGGATCGTCCTGGACCCGTCTGACGACCGCCGGAATCTTCTGACCGCCATCAGCAATGATCGACTCAATCAGGTCGGAACATGCGGCCTCATTGAGCATCTCGTAGCGGCGGGCGTTACCTTCCCAGATTCGGCAGCGGCCCGGATCCAGTCGCATCTCCGTCACTTGTCGCAACTCGCCGGAAGCAAGTCGTTCGATCGTGTTCGTGCGAGAGAGAATAGCATTTGTCCGGCGTGGACGCTCCGGCACGGGCTCGGCCGTATCTTCCTCGTCTGCACCTCCGAGGATGCCCCTGAGGTACTCGCCCTGCTTAGCCGACATGGGCTATCGCCTCCTCGATTGACGCCGGTCTTGCCCAGGAATGCCTGATCAGGGCCTCCACCTGGCTTAGGCTTTCATCGAGGTTTTGCTTCGCTCGCTTGTGAGTCTTTGGCGCGCCGATGGGCGCTTCTAGTTCAAAGACGGACATCATCCTCAGCGCCGCGTGGCTAATCTCCGCGGAATCAAAGATCGGCACCGGCAACAATGAAGGGCCGAACGTTTCCTCCATTACTCGGATCACCATGGACTGGGACGGGTCCGTATTGTCGTAGCGTGAGCAGATAAGCCTGATGAAGTCGTAGGCGGGCTTTATCCCAGCCATAGCCATAGCCTCGATGATCTGGTCCATCATCGACAGGAACTGCACGGTCGAGCAGAAGTCCGGTGTCGTCGCTGCGAGCGGGACCAGGAGTGAGGTGGCGGCCTGCATGACCGAAAGGCTGACCATCCCGAGTGCGGGGGGTGGATCGAGCAATATGATGTCATAGTGGTCGTGAGCGGTCTTCTGGAGGCCATCGCGCAGCTTGCGAAAACGATCCCTCAGGATCCCCTGCCCTGTCGCGTTGGTCGCTGCCAGCTCATATTCGACGTCAAAGAGTTCAAGACAAGACGGGATGAGGTCGACATTTGGCCAGGGTGTCTTTTGGACAGCGTAGTTGAGGTCATCCTCTGTCGATGCCACCGAGAGGTAGGGATAGAGGGTCTGGTCTCGGGTGACGTCGAAATGAGGGTTGCAGCCAAAAAGTGTCGTCGTGGTTGCCTGACTGTCGCAGTCGACCACGAGTATCCTGTATCCTTGGATCGCAAGATAATGGGCAAGATGTACAGTAACAGTTGACTTGCCTACGCCACCTTTAAAGTTTTGAACTGCGATAATTGCGGGGGCTTCGGACGAATGCCGATGTTTTGAGGCGTTTAGGACGGTTCTCATATTGAGTAGCGCCTCGATTGTGTACCCCGCACGCCGGGACCCATCTTCGGGGCGCGGCAGCCTGCCGTCCTCTTCTGCCATGCGGATGCGGTTGGTGGAGCACCCAAGCAGGCGAGCGACTTCGGCAATTCCGAGGCGTACATTGAGAGCCTTACGCCTGTCAGGCAGAAATGCCTTCTTGCGCAGTCGCTCGACCATTTTTTCACCGGCGGCTGCCAGATGATGTATCTGCGTTACCTGTGAGTTCACCGAGTCGTCGGTTGCTTCCATGATGCTCATCCCGATGCGGCCATGGCTGTTTTGAATGAAAACCGAGCTTTGTGTTCCACAAAAGCTTCAAAGACGTCAAGAAGTTTTTGTAAGCCGTTGATTTTGTTGCTCGGCGGCTGGCAGCGTTTCTGATCTGTGGCCCCCCTCCCCTTCAACCCTTTCCAACGGCTTCGCTGTCGTTTCGAGCTGTTGCCGATACCAACTCGCGGACTGGGCTGGAATTTCCTTGGAGCGGCTGCTTTCCGCGTATGCTGGCCACGCCGTGTTGCCCGCCCTGTCCAAGCGTTTGTATCGGATCAGTCGCCAAAGCTACCCGAGAAAACGCCATCCGGAACAGCCGGCGCCGTCGCCGTTGGGAAGGCTGTGACACGGCATCGACGTCTCCTCTGATAAGAAGTTTCCTGGAGGAAACTTTCGCTCGATCTCCCCTTCTTGGTGTTGTGCAGGTATCTACTCGCGCATCGTCCGGGTGCCGTCGAGGCGGACGCTTCGTGGAGGCATCTCTTGATTGATTGGCCGCCAGGGGGGGCGGTCGTTATCGATGGATCTCGACGCTTCTCCAATAGAAAGTTTCCTAGAGGAAATTTCTATCCAATCTTGCCCATGGACGGCGCTTTAGAGACGTTCCAAGGCGCCCTCCAAAATGGCCCAGAGGGAGATCCGCCCGGAAGAAGCTCTTCGTTGGTTTGGCCCATGGGCTGTTTGTCGTAGGCATTCTTGACTGCTCTCAATGCCTTTCTGATGAAAATTCTCCTTACGGAGACTTTTGTCCGACCGTGCCCGCCGGACGACTTCTTGGTGCCACATTCAGCTGTCTCCGCAGTGTCCCTGCGCGGAAGTTTCCTGGAGGAAACTTTTGTCTGATCCGAACTTCTGGTCGGTGTTACGCCGTCGCGTTCGGGCACCATCGAGACACCAACTGATCGAAAGTTTCCTCAAGGAAACTTTCATCCGGTCTCGCTCGTCGGACAGTGTCTTGGTCCCATGTTCGGATGTCGCCTCGTGCGCTCGGAGTGGAAGTTTCCTGAAGGAAACTTTTTGCTGAAATTGCAGGCCGAGTGGGGATTTCTTTGCGAATAAGTGAATAAAATCAACGTCATAATATGTTGCGATATCGAAGTGGAATGGGGCAAAACGCGGGCTTGCGTATAGTATTCTCGCGCATCGTGCGCGGCAGGTTTAGCTGGGCATAAATGGCGCATCGATCTCCATATCGGGCCCAACCACGGCCTGCACCGTCTGCCGGGCCTGCTCGATCACCATCGCGACAGCCTGCTGTTCGCCATGCTCGATCGAGACGCGCGTGAACGGAATGCTGAACCGGTTCAGGATCCCGATGATGCGTTCGTCGATCTGTTCGGCCTGGTCGCGCTCGTGGACGCGGCCATAGGCGCTGTATCGCTCCGAGCGGTCGACGAAGAGGTTCAGTGAGGGATACGCGAAATGCGCTTCCAGTGCCGCGGCCTCGATGCCGGGGCTGGTCTGGTAGGCGCAAGACAGCAGGCAGGGGCTGTCGGTCACCACGATCTGGGCGCCGCCGGAGAAGGCGCGCTGGATGCGCCAGTACTGGTTGCCGAGGACGTAGATCTGGCATTTCAGCGCGTCGCGCCGGTTTTCGAAGGCGAGGTCCTTGGCGAACTCGACGGCGAGCTCCGCCTCGTAGTGCTCGCGCTTCAGACGCCCGAACAGGATCGCCGCCAAGCTCGACTTGCCGGCGCAGGGACCGCCGAACAGGTTGACGACGAGCTGCTGGTTACGGACGAGCGGGGAGGGGGATATTGAGTTCATGACGGCGCCACCGGTTGTTCCATCTCCAGCATACCGCCCGGACGTGAAAGGAACGGGCGGCCGGCCAAGAGGGTGGGTGAGGGGGCGTACCGAGATCATCGGTGCCGGGATCGGACGCCGGAGGCGTTGATCGTTCCGCCACCCGGTGGATCAGCTCATCTGTGGCGCATGGTCCGCGACGGAGATGGCGTCATGTGCATGGTGCGTCGCTTCCCTGCTCTTTGTCGTTGAGATGCTCAACAACACCGCACGTACCTGCCGGGCGTCGACTTCGGCGAACAGGGTCTTCCAGACGTCGGCGAGAGCGACGGGCCTGCCCTTCGCGGTCTGAAAGTTGCGACGCTCCCAGCCGCTACGCCAGCGAAGAATACCGTCGGTCAGATAGTCGCTGTTCGTCCGCAGATCGACCCGCGCGCCTACGGGCGTCTGGTGGAGTGCGGAAATCGCCTCGGTCAGGATTGCCCTCTGCGGGTCACCGGCGGGGAGAAGGTGGGTCGACACGAAGGTGGGTCGACACAGTGTCCTCCGGCGCGGCAGCTGCGGCGCGGACGGACACGTGGACCGAGAAGCAGGCGTGCCCCTGCGCAATCTCGAGTTCGGCGATGAGGCGCGGCGGCTTGTTTTGGGCCAAGGCGGATTCTCCTGTCGGACGATCGTCGGGGATCGGTCCGGTCAGAATAGCCGCCGGGTGTGTAAGGAGCGTGTTGGATCTGTGACTTCGTGGCGGAGATGTTGAACAAATGCGCAAATGCGCTAAACTATTGCGCAAAGGAGTATCGTCATGGTTACCACGACTGTGAGCAAAGCCGCGACCAGAACACCTTCAGGTGCGAAGGCAAACAAGCCTTCGCACAAGGCCCCCAAGACATCTCGCGCGCTTAAGGTTCTCAAGACATCACGCGGATCCCCGGCGGCAAAAGGTGGGACCGATGTGTCCTACCTGGAATACTTTTATCAGGCGCCTATGCGCCAAATCGAGATGATCAGGAGGGGGATTCCCGCGCTCACCGTAAAGCGGATCGCAGGTGATCTCAGGATCGAGCAGGACATATTGCTCCGTGCGCTCAACCTGAGTGTAGCCACCCTGAATCGTAAGGTCGCCCAGGCGAAGAATCTGCCGGCCGATGAGAGCGAGCGCATTGCCGGTATTGCGCGACTGGTGGGGCAGGTCGAGGCGATGGTGAAGGAATCCGGTGATCCAGAGGGATTTAACGCCGCAGAATGGCTCTCGCGCTGGTTGCGCGAGCCATTGCCAGCGCTCGGTGGTCAGATGCCTATCAAATTGCTTGACACGATGGCGGGGCAAGCCCTCGTCTCACAGGCATTGTCCCGCATTCAGAGCGGGGCCTATGCGTGACCGCGACTTTCTGGAGGATCGGGACAGACACTCGGGATTATACGGCGGACGACAGGAGCGGAAAGGGGGCGGAGATCACGGGCGGACGCTGGAATGACGTTGGCACCCCAATGGTTTACGCAGCATCCTCGCGCGCGCTGGCTTGCCTCGAAACTGTGGTGCATCTGAACGGAAGCGGTTTGCCGCTGAACCGATATCTGGTCGAGATCATCATCCCGGATGATCTGGTCAGATCGGCAGAGACATATGATGAGGCATCGCTGCCTGTGGGGTGGGATGCAGAGCCTCCCGGGAAGGTGAGTATCGACTTGGGAACCACTTGGGTCCGGGACAAAAGATCGGCGGTATTATTCGTCCCATCCGTTATCGTTCCCGAGGAGCTGAACGTCCTCATCAACCCGACCCATCCAGGTGCCCGCAAAATACAGTTTCACAAGCGCCGGAAATGGCTGTACGACCCGCGCATACTTGCGCCGCGGCATTGAGCTAGGAGACGGATTTAGAGCACCCCATCCAATGGGTGCCCGTCGAAGAGGTCACCGAACTCCAGGTACTCCCCGAGCACGTCATAGCTCTTGTGGCGGCCGAGCCGCTTCAGGCGCGCCGGATGGACGCCGCGCTCCATCCCGGTGGTGAGTGCCCCGCGCTTGAGGCTGTGTCCGCCCAGGTCGCGCCGGCCGAACCCGGCCGCCATGGCCCGGCGCTGGATGATCAGGGCCACGCTTTGCGGGGTGAGGGCCCGCTCGCCGATGGCCGGCCCAGGCGGCGCGGTCCGCTCGCGCCCCTTGCGGCCGGATGGCGGAGACCAGATCCGACGGAACAACGGGCCCCGCTGCAGCCCCGCGGCGACCCGCCAGCGCTCAAGGGCATGCACCGGACAGAGTTCGGTATCGCCGTAGGGCAGGGCGACGGTGATCGCCTCGGTCTGGCTCCCTTTGGTCTGCGGCAGGGTCAGCCGGAGTCCCCGCTCTGACGGTGTCAGGTGCTCGATCCTGATGCCGGCGAGTTCCGAGCGCCGCAGCGCGCCGGCGAAGCCGACCAGGATCAGCGCGCGGTCGCGCAGGTCGATCAGCTCAGTATCGCCGATCGGCGCCAGCAGCCGGCGGATCACCGTCGCTGTCGCCGCCACCTTCTTGCGGCGGATCTCGCCACGGGAGGCGGCGTCACGCTGGATGCCCGCCATGGTCTCGGCGACGCAGGCATCATCGGTGGGCACCGGGCAGCCGGCGAGGCGATGCAGGTAGCGGATGGCGGCGCGCCGGAGCTTCAGCGTTTCGGTCGAGACGCCGTGGCCGCGCTCATCGGCGAGGAAGGCGGCGACATCCGCGCCGGAGGCGGGGAGGGGCGTCAGCCCGTGGCGGTCGCACCAGAGGCACCAGACGCGCACCGCCGCGCGGTAGGCCCGCCTGGTGTTGTCCGCCTTGGCCCGACGGGCATAGGCGCTGGCGGCGCTGCGGGCGCCGGCGAGCGTGCCATCGGCCACCGGGACCGGTTCGTCCTCGATCTCGCTGAACCAGCGCCGGACCGCGTGCCCGTCGCCGGCGAGCGGGGGCGGGGAGGGCACCAGGCTGCCGGCCGATGGCGTGTCGGGGCGGTCTTGCGGTGCGAATTCGGTGTCATCGGGCACGAGTGGCCTCTCCTGAACGCGAATCGGTCGGTTCTGCGCCCGGGATTCTATGAAATTTATGTAGTATCGACAACCGGCGTTATCAGGAAATCAATTAAAAAAGCTTGATAGGCCCCTGAAAAAGACGGTCATTTTGTGTTAAACCGCATATGAAGAAAAAATACGGATCAAGATATTGATTTTCCGTTCGAGTGTTTTCGCAGCGTTCCGCTCAGCCCGGGCCCGGCTCTTGATCCGTATCAGGGTCCGGCGCCGGCGCGGCGCGGTCGAGCCGGTTCGGGGTTTCGAGCGCTGGCCGCTCCTCGGGCCGGCCGGTCGAGAAGATCTGCACTCGGTGGCCGGCGAGCAGCGCCTGGCAGGTCGGGTCGGTGACGGAGAGGCCGCTCATGAACGGCACGCGGTCGACCGTGTCCGCGAATTCCTCCCGAAAGCACGCCATCAACCCGGTCTGGACAGCGAGTCCAGGATAGGGGCGGGGATCCTCGATCTTGCGGTAGCCGAGGCGGCGGTAGAACGGCATGTGATGATGCTTGACCGCGTTGAACACGACATTCGTGTCATGCGCGTGGACGAGATAGCGAACCGTCCGGAAGAGGGCCTGCAGCACCGCGATATCCCGCTCCGCATGGCTCGCCAGGGCCAGCTTGGTGGCCTCGATTGCGGTGGCCGGGCGCGCCGCGGTCCCGCGGACGGCGAGAAGCTCGCGGATCTCCGGCCCGAACATGTCGAGCGCTGGGATGTGGTGGAAGTCGGGGTTGTCGGAGCCCGGGTCGAGGAGGAGGGCGCGCACCGTGCCGGACGGAATACCGTCGCGAAATACCACGGCGGTCTGGGCGTTCGCGCGCGTGTCCTCCTCATCGCTGAACAACCCATCGGCGCGCTCGCCGATGTAGCCGCTCGCGCGATACGCCTCGTAGCGGATCTCGTAGGCCAGATCGGCGAGGTCACGGCTGGTCGCGAGCTGGACCTCGATCGCGTCGCGGCTGGGGGAGAAACTGGGCATTGGGGCCTCGGGGCGATGGGAGCGGTCCCCCGGAGGCTACGGACGAGATGTGTAAGTGACGTCCTTGCAGGTGGTGGTGCGTCTCATGGAACACCCTGAGATGTCCGCCCAGCAGCGGCTGATGATCGCCCTCGAGCGAGCGGCCGGCACCATGGCGCGGCTCGACCAGGCCCTCTCGATGCACCCGCTCCGCAGCGCCTTCCTCTACCGGTTTCGCCTCGATGCGGTGCGCCGCCAGGCGATGGTGGACGGGCAGCTGATCGAGCCGTGGCATCTCGCAGCCCTGCTCGAGGGGGTTCGGCTCCGCATGGATCCATGGCTGAGCCTCGCCGAGAGGGGGGACATCTTCGATGCGGCCCGCCACGCGCTCTCGATGCACCAGTGGATTGTCGAGCCTGATTTTGACCAGGAGGGCGAGATCCAGGTGGCGATGAAGGCGATCGAGCGGGATGTTGAGCGCGCATCCCCGCTGCTCGGCGCGGCGCACGCGGCCCATGCCTGGCTGGCCGGGGGCGGGAGACGAGCTCCATTGCGGGGCGCACTCATCCGCTTCTGGCAGCAGAGCGGACTGCTTCACCTTCCGGTGCCGATCACCGGACCGCAGGCCCTCGGCGGCGACCTTCCCTTCGATCGGGAGAGCTGGATCCCGCTTCTGCTCCATGCACTGGCGAACGAGGCCGCGGCCGCCCAGGACCTCCTCCGCGATCTCGATCGGGCCTGGCAGGTCGCGCGCGCTTCGATCGGCAAGCGGCGCAAGAACAGCCGGGCCGCCAAGGCGATCGATATCCTGGCGGCAACCCCGATCATCTCCGCGAAATCGCTCGCCGATCGGCTCGGCATGAACGTGGCGAACGCCCACGCCCTGCTCGGCGAGCTGCTCGAAGCGGGGCTGGTCGTCGAGCTGACCCACCGCAGCAAGCGCCGGCTCTTCGGCCTGTCGGGCATGGGCCGGATGCGCGACTACGTGGCGCCGCCGCGCCGGCCGCAGCCGGGGCGGGGAAGGGGGCGTCCCCGGATCGAGCGCGAAATGCCGGAGCCCGCGCCGCCCGCCGGGCTTCCGCCGGCGCCATCCGGTGGCGTCCTGCCCCGGCTCGCGTTCGACTTCAGCGATCTGGAAGAGGCCATGGCGGCAGCCGATGCCGCGATCCGCGAGACCAGGATCAGCCTCGATCGGATCCGTCAGGCAGGCAGGCCGGAGGCCGATCATCAACGACTAGGGGTCGGAGAAACCCGATGACGGCCAGCGCCGCCACCTCCGCGAGAGCGTAGACGACCGCCATCAACGCCAATCCACTCTGATCACCAGCCAGATGCCCGTCGACCGCCGGTACGGCATCAACGCTACCAGGTCTGGGACGCCGTGCGCGCCGGGCATCTCACGCTCATTCCGCACGAGTTCACGCCGCCGCCCCTGACGGTCAGTGTGACCAACAAGGGGCGGCGCATTGCGTCTGCCAATGTCGCTGTTTTCGACGTGCTCGAGAACGGATCCTAGCGGAGCACCTATGCGGCCAGCGCCGCCAGACCGTGGGCGCCCTTGCGGAAATCCACTGGACGCATCGCCACCAGCGGACGCACGCCCGGCGGGGTCGCGATAATGCCGCAGACGCCCTGATCGTCTACAGGACCTCGGTCAGTAGCGTGTCGTCCGTCTCGACCTTTAGATTATCGATAGTCATGTTTGTTCCTGATTTGATCGGCCTTCAGATTTGCTCTGACCTCGGCCATGCTTTCATCATATTGCGTGGCGAAGCCAAGCCGTTAGCCTGATGCGCCGGAATTACTGCAACGATCGCGTTTCGTGACCACAATTCCGCTACCCGGCAGCTTGTCAGCCTAGACAGCATCCTGAATGTCAAAGCGAGCCACCTTGCCATCTCGAAATCGGAGGACGTGTCCGACGATCTTGTCCTTAAGCCCGTGCGTCTGGCCCTGCAGCGGGTTGCCTTCGAGATCACGGACGGATTGCCGGACTTCTGCGATGAGCGCGCCATCCGCGGTTCGATGAAAGCTTAATGGCTCGACGTGCGGACTGATCATGCTCCACTGGCGCGACCAGTAATCGCGTACGGCCTCACAGCCATGGACATGGCCACCATCCATGCCATTGGCCCAGACAACATCATCGGTGAACGCG
Source organism: Acidiphilium sp. JA12-A1 (assembly GCF_000724705.2). NCBI lineage: Bacteria > Pseudomonadati > Pseudomonadota > Alphaproteobacteria > Acetobacterales > Acidocellaceae > Acidiphilium > Acidiphilium sp. JA12-A1. The sequence continues at coordinate 5,563 of NZ_JFHO01000007.1, read as the reverse complement.
GCCAGCACGCCATCTATGTCCCGCGCGTTAAAGCGGTCGTAGATGTGTTCAAGGACTTTGACGTCATTGTCCATCGGGTTTCCCCTTTGCACGGTGTTGCGGCAGAATACATATGCACGTATATATATGGACTTTGGTGAGTGCAAGGGTGAGGTGCGATGGACCTGGATGTGCTTTCGACGCCTGGGCATCTGATCAGTCTCGCGGCGCGCGGGTTTGCGCGCCTCAGCGAAGCGCGGCTCAAGCCGCTTGGCTTCGGGGTTGGACATCTGCCGGTACTGGTCGCACTTCAGGATGGCCGCGCAAGCACGCAACGTGATCTCGCCCGCTTCGCCAAGATCGGGCAGCCGCCGATGGCGCAGATGCTCGCCCGCATGGAGCGGGACGGGTTGATTCAGCGCACGCCTGACCCGGTTGATGGACGCAGCAGCCGCATCACGCTGTCCAAGCTCGCCGAAGCGCGCCTACCGGACGCAGTTGCTGTCTTACTTCGAGGCAATCATGAGGTACTGCGTGACTTCACGGACGAGGAGACGGAGGTGCTCGTGGCCCTGCTGAAGCGTCTGATCGCGAACCTCGATCGGGTCGCGGGTGTCGACGCGTCGCCGACCACGGCAGTCTCTGAGGAGGGGGCCTGACGGGGCCGTTGGTGGACCTAAAAGGGCCCCCTTCTCGAGCAGTCCCGAACAGCGTCAGAAAAGGCTAATTTTTAATCCCAACCAAGCGCCCGAGCAGCCATGAGCCCGCTGGCCCCGGCGGCCGGTCTTGACGATGCACCATGACAGTCACGAACGTTGGCCGGTGTATGTGCTTCGGCCAGCGCGCGATCTCCAGCTCCACGAGGCGACCCGCGTCGAGGTCGCTGGAGACCATGTGCACCGGCATATTGCCCCAGCCCATTCCGGCCAGGAGCATCGCATGCTTCGCGCCCAAATCCGCAATGCGCCAGGTCCGCGTGCTGACGACGCCGTAATCTCTTCCATTCGTCAGTTCCGATCGGTCCGTCAACACCAGTTGGAGATGATCGCGCAGCTCCTCGTCGTGTAGCGTCACCCCATTTTGCTTTTGCAGAAGCGCCAAAGGATGCGTGGGCGCAGCAACGGGGACGAGTTCGATCGCCTCCATGGCCACGGCTGCCAGCTCGTTCGGCACGTTGGCGAAGTCGATGACGATGCCGAGGTCGGCGTGACCCTCCAGGACGGCTTTCACCGTCGCGCCTATAGACTCGACATAGAGTCGGGTCTGCACTGTCGGAAATTGCCGCTCTAGCGCGGAGAGGGCGGCAAACAGCGACGGCATCGGGAATATCGCGTCGACGACGAGGGTCAGCTCCGGTTCTATGCCCTCGCGTAGCGCTCGCGCCTGTCGCTCGAAGCCTGCGCTGGTCTCCACGACGCGACGCGCGCGCGGAAGGAGCGCACGGCCGGCGTCCGTCAGGTCCGGGCGATATCCGCTCCGGTCGAAGAGGGATGCGCCGACCGCCCCTTCGAGCTTCTGGATGGCGTATGTGATGGACGATTGCGAGCGGTTCAGCCGTCGAGCTGCGGCCGAAAAACTCCCCTCCTCCACCACGACAGCGAATACGCGCAGCTGGTCAAGATTGATTCCCAACTCCATCGGATTTCCCAATAGGCATCAACCACTCTGTACGGGTTTTTTAGCGAAAACACCGAGGCTATGTCTAGCAGCGAGGAACACAACTGCCGAATGGAGCACGTCATGAATATCCTGCACGTTGATACAAGCATTACCGGCCCAAGCTCAGTCAGCCGCACACTCTCGGCCGAAATCGTCGAAATCGAACGGCAGCGGCACCCCGACGCTGAGGTGACTGTTCGGGATCTCGCGGCCGAGCCGATCGACCATCTCTCTGGCATGCACCTTCTCGCTGCCCAGGGGACTATGCCCGAGGAGGAGGTGGTTCGTAATGACCTCGCTGCAGGCCAGGGTGCCCTGGAGGAGTTCCTCGCAGCGGACATCGTCGTGTTGGGCGCGCCGATGTACAACTTCACCATTCCGAGCCAGTTGAAGGCGTGGATCGATCGGCTCGCAGTGCCGGGCGCCACCTTCCGGTACACCGAAAACGGTCCTGAGGGTTTGGTCGGACACAAGAAGCTGATCGTCGCCTCCTCCCGCGGTGGCTTCTACGGACCCGGTACGCCCGCAGAGGCGCTCGACCATCAGGAAACGTACCTCCGTGCCATCTTCGGCTTTTTCGGCGTCACGGACGTGACCGTCGTGCGCGCAGAAGGCATTGCCTTGGGCGACGAGGCTCGAGCGAACGCCATCGACGCTGCTCGCAGCCACATCGCGAGCCTGGCGACCTTCGAGCGTCAGGGAGCGTGAGATCATGAAGGCGTGGTCGATCCGCAGCGGTGGCGGCATTGAATCACTTGCTCCCGCAGATCTTGAGGTACCTCGTCCCGAACCCGGAGAGGCGCTGCTGCGCATGTTGGCCGCCACCCTGAACTTTCACGACCTCGTCATCGCCAAGGCGCTGATGCCCGAGCTGATCCTCACGCCGCAACTCGTTCCGCTTTCGAGCGCGACCGCGGAGGTGCTGGCGGTCGGCGCCGGGGTGATGCGTGTGAAACCGGGCGACCGCGTAAGCCCGATCCTGGGCCAGGGCTGGTTCGATGGCCCGCCTCCGACGAACCCGGACAGGATGTTGGGCGGAAGCACGGACGGAGTCGCCCGGGAATATGCCGCGTTTGACGCCGAGAGCCTCGTGCATGTTCCCGACGAACTGAGCGATCTCGAGGCCGCGACCCTGCCGGTCGCTGGCCTGACCGCCTGGCATGCCCTGTTCGGCGAGCGCCCGGTGGAACGAGGCGACTGGGTGCTGGTGCAGGGAACGGGCGGCGTTGCAATCGCCGCGCTGCAATGGGCGAAGGCAGCCGGTGCCACCCCATAGTGCTTGCGGCACGCGGTTCAGTTCAATCCGGCTTCAATGAGGTCGCGTCGTGGCGCCTGTGCTTCCCTGCCGCGCGACCTCACAGAACCCTCCAGATTCCCATTGGCGTTGATTTCTGTTGGGGTGGACGGCCCAACGGCATCCAATGTGCCAATATAGGGTCGAACAACGAACCTAATGAAAGGGCCGCCCAATGGAATTTAAGCGGATTTCTATAGACACGTCCAAGCATGTTTTTACGATCCATGGGGTCGATGACCAGGAGCGCCCGTTACTGCGGCGCGAGATCAGGCGGGCTCAGGTTGAACCGTTCTTCGTCAAATTGGCTCCGACGGAGGTGGTTCTTGAAGCTTGCGCAGGCTCGCACCACTGGGGGCGGGTGTTGGGCGGTATGGGCCACCGGGTCAGGTTGATCCCACCGCAATATGTGAAGCCCTTCGTGAAGCGGAGTAAAGATGATCGCAACGACGCAGAAGCGATCAGTGAGGCAGCATCCCGCCCGACCATGCGCACGGTTCCGGTCAAATCGGTGGATGAGCAAGCGGCAGCGATCATCGTGAAGCACCGGGAACTCTTGGTGAATCAACGAACCCAGGCGATCAACGCGTTGCGGGGGCACGCGGCGGAATTTGGCATCGTTGCCGCCAAGGGCTGCGCGAACGTCTCAGCATTGCTTGTTCTCCTGTCTGCCGAGGAAGCGATTCCAGCAATTGCAAAGGCGATGTTTGAGCAAATGGGTCAGCATGTGACGGATCTCGATGCAAAGATCGACGCACTGGAGAGACAGCTGCTCGAACAGCACAAGGCCAACGCGGTCAGCAAGCTCCTCGCCGCGATTCCCGGCGTTGGGGCAATCACCGCGATCACCATGGCGCTCAATGTGAACCCCGCGAATTTTGAGACCGGGCGGCATTTTGCAGCGTGGCTCGGGCTGACTCCGCGAGAGCATTCCACCGGCGGCAAGCATCGTATGGGAAAGATAAGTAAGGCAGGCAATGAGAGGTTGCGGCAGTTGCTCGTGGTCGGGGCGATGGCGGTGATCCGCTTCGCTAAACCAGGCAGCAAATCAGCGACCGCTTGGCTGTTGCAATTGCTGGAGCGGAAGCCGCGCAAGGTCGCGGCGATCGCTCTGGCCAACAAGATGGCCCGGATCATCTGGGCCATGATGGCGCGTGGTGAAGCGTATCGGCGTCAGCCGGTAGCCGCCTGATCCGCGCGCCGGTGCCGAGGGTTTAGGGGCAAACAGGAGATGGTTATCGGTCGAACCGACGAGCAACAAAATCCGTCTGAATCTACGGCAGTTCCATGCCGCAATTTCTGTTTGGATGTTGCTCGCGGCACCCATCTGGGCCAGCGGTCAGACCACCGCGTCAAAGGCCGGACACATGACCGCATTCGAACCGATACCAAATTCTGCTTTAACGACTTGAACCCAACGGGCCGTCCACACATGATTCAGAGTCCGCGCTGGTGAAGGAGGCCGGCATGGATGGGCCAACCACTATCGATGGATCTTCGTCGGCGGCTTTTGGCGGCGATTGATGAGGGGATGAGTTGCCGGGCAGCGGCAGCCCGCTTTGGAGTGGCGCCGGCGACGGCAATCCGCTGGCGAGCGCAGCGTCGCGATACCGGCAGCTTCGCTCCGAAGCCTCAGGGTGGCGACACGCGCTCACGTCGGGTTGAGGAACGGCGGGCGGACATTCTCGCAATCTGGGAAACGCGTAAGGACATCTCGCTTGCAGAGCTGCGCCTGGCGCTGATCGAGGTCGGCTTGCACGTCTCGGTGGCCGGGCTTCACCGCTTCTTCATCCGCCGCGGCATGACGCGTAAAAAAAGACAGGCCATGCCATCGAGCAGGATCGCCCCGATATCCTGAAACAGCGCCAGGACTGGTTCGATAGCCAGTTCGATCTGGACCCGGATCGCCTCGTCTTTATCGACGAAACCTGGACCGCCACCAACATGACCCGCAGCCATGGCCGCTGCGCCAGGGGCGAACGTCTGCGGATGGGCTTCCCACACGGTCACCGCAAGACCACCACGTTGGTGGCGGGGCTGCGCATGACCGGGATGGTCGCGCCGATGGTGGCCCGAAGTAACGAAACGCCCTGCGCTGTAGCATAAGCGGACAAAGTGGGAACGTTGACTGGTTGGGATGGAGGTTTTCTGCGGGTTTGAGCGGAGAGCGCGGTTCTGAGGCCGGAACCGCGCGATGACGGAAAACACCTGTTTTCCGTCGGTGGTCCGAGACCTGCCGAAAAGTCCCAGATTTTGTGCCGAATCATGTACGGAAAACATAGTCGGAATGGCATGATATACGGAAACCGTCTCGAAGGGGATTTCCGTACATGCTGATCGGCTACATGCGCGTCTCGACCGACAATGACCGACAGGTGCTCGACCTGCAACGCGACGCCCTGCTCGGAGCCGGGGTCGATGAGCGGCATCTGTTCGAGGATCGTGCCGGGGGCAGCCGGCGCGACCGGCCGGGCCTCGCTGCGGCACTGGCCTATCTGAAATCCGGCGATTGCCTCGTGGTCTGGAAGCTGGACCGGCTCGGCCGGTCGCTGCCGCATCTTCTGGAGACGGTGAACAGCCTTAGGGCGCGTGGCGTCGGCTTCCGGTCGCTGACCGAGCAGATGGACACCA
>NZ_JFHO01000008.1:0-7054 GCF_000724705.2 Acidiphilium sp. JA12-A1 | reverse complement strand
GAGCAGTTCAAGGAAGCGACAACTTCGGCGCTCGCCCGCGAGATCCTCGACCGAGCGCTGGAATGTGCAAAATCGGATGATTGTTATGAAGCCCTTAAGCTTTCGCGGCGAATTATGCGCCACGAAGCAGCCGTTCTGCAGTCATGTCAGTGATCAAAAGGATCGTAAATGTCTCATTCAGCAAAGGCCTTCAAAGCCTATGAATCCGCCAATCAACTGCGAGGTCAGCGTGAGCAGGATGCCGAAGTGTTCCGCACTGTCAGTTCTATGCTCCGTGCGGCCGACGATGATCTGAGTCGTACACGAGCACTGGCAACTGCCCGCAGGCTCTGGCAGACGATTCTCGCTACAAATCTCGATCCACTCAATCCGTTGCCGGCACCACTTCGGGCGCAGATCGTTTCTGTTGCGAATAACATTCTTCAGCAGACAAATGATCAAAGTCCCGACCTTGAAGTGATCGCGATAATCGGCGACAATTTTGCCGATGGACTTAGCGGGCGAGCATAGATCTCGGAGACATTTGATGTCGTCTACTCTATCGCCAAATATTGCTACTCTCTTTACAAGCTCCGCAAATACGACTTCGTCAAGTATTGTCTCAATTCTTGAAGCGAGTTACGGCGGAGCGACGAGCGGAACTGTCACGAGTTCTCAAAATCCGATTATTGCGCTCCGAATCGCCCAACAGAATGAAACAAAAGATATTCAGGCAGAAGCAAAATCGCCACAAGTACAGCGGGATATTGCCGCGTTCACAAAAGCGGTGAACAGCGCGAAGACTGCGAAGCAGCTTCTTCAAAATCCAACCGTTCTTAAAGTTCTTCTTACTGCTAATGGGCTAGGGTCTCAGGTCGGATTTCCTGCGTTGGCTCAAAAGGCACTTCTGTCAAATCCGAGCGATCCAAACGGGCTTGCCAATCAATTGTCGTCCACTAATTCGCAGTGGCTTTCGACCGCCCAGATTTATCAGTTTGCAACCAAAGGGTTATCTATAATACAAAAACCATCAAGTATAAGTACACTCACTAATGCATATGCTGAAGTTCTTTGGCGTCAATCACTTGATAAACAGACCCCTGGACTTTCAAACGCACTATATTTCATTCAGAACGCTCAAAAATTCACGAATGCCACTCAAATTCTCGGCGATTCTGTTATGCGCTCGGTCGTCACGACCGCATTGGGAGTTCCCCAACAAATCGCATTTCAGCCGCTGCTTGCTCAAGAGCAGGCCATCACCAGTCGACTTGATGTATCAAAATTTCAGAATAAGCAGTTTGTTCAATCGTTCGCGGATCGATTCCTTGCAGTCACACAAGCAAGCAATATGAACGCTTATGGCTCGAGCTCCAGTCTCGTTGGGCTAGCTGCACAAGCTAGATCTCTCATCGCATAAGCTATAGCAATCCCGCGCGCTGACCGGAGAATTGGTCCGCACCACCGTTCAAAAGGAACCTGACTATGTCCGATCTCCACTCGAATTCTCAATTGCAACCCGCCGTACGGGGCGATAATTCAAGTGTAAATCGCGTGCTTTTTGCGCGCGTGCGGCAGCTAATCGATCAGGGGCAGGTCAACGCCGCCTCGCTCCTACTCCCTACCCTCGAGAAGCGCGGTGAGAATCCTGGGACGATCGTTGCGTTATCAGCGGCAATCGAATTTGTTAAAGGCAGGCACGCTCGTGCGAAGGAAATAGTCTCGGACGGCTTAGCTGCATTTCCTGAGAATTCGATTATCCTTTGTTTTAGTGCCGAGATTAGCCTTGAGGAAAAGAATTGGGTTGAAGCGGCGAAGGCCGCTTCCGAGGCGGTCGTTGCAGACCCAAGGAATTCAACGGCTAAGTCTATATTAGGAAGAGCTCTCTTGGAGCTAGGGCATATCGACGACGCTGCGACCTGCTTGCGCGAGGTCCTTGACGAGATGCCGTCTAACTTCCTGGCGCTCGCCGGGCTATGCCGCTCTGCGCCCGCAGAGGCGGAGGACACCTTGCGCAATATATTGCAGGACAGTGATGAAGAGCATTCCGACCGTCCTCAAGATGATCTGAGGCTTCGCCATCTTCTTATCTCGGTACTGATTGAACGGGGAGCCTATACAGAAGCAACTGATCAAATCCGGCGACTTGTAGCCGAAGGTCGCGCTAATCTCGACACCAGTCTCCTAGCCGTCCAAGCAGCCGTAGGAACAGGCAATTGGGACGAGGCTACATTGCTGTTTAGCGACAATACGCGCAATTTGCCACGCCATGCTTGATCAGGTTGCTAGCGCTCCAGCTTTACACGAAAATATGACGAATGCGGCCGACGTCATAGCCGCGGGGGTGGCTCTTGATGCCGGCAGCACCCGCGAGTCCGCAAGGAAGCTTTTCCAGCGAGCGAGTGAGCTGGCTCCATCATGGGATGAGCCGTTGATTAGGCTTGCCCAGAGTTATCGTGCTGATGGCCATGTGGCTGAGGCCAAAGAGCTCTATATCCAAGCCAGCATACGCAATCGTTGGCGGATTGAACCTTTGCTTGCTTATGGAATATTGGCACTACAAAGCAACGACCCGCACGACGCAGTAGGATATCTTTCGCGAGCTACCGATCTTGATCCCACCAACCATCAGGCTTGGCATGGACTTGCGCTTGCGCTCGGTGCGCTCGGACTTCAGGGTGCCGCATTGCGCGCGATGGCCAACGCCGGAAATCTGGCACCTGATATACTTCATTATGCAATTACATATAATGAACTTCGCGACACGGTTGATCATGATCTGATTTTGCAGATCCGAGAGCCGAAGTGGACCACTGCCATTGAGCTCTGTCTTGAAGCCAATGCAGCTCTTAGGCGCGGTGGGGCTGAAGAGGCGATCGCTCTTTTAGAGACTGCGATCGACGTTGAGCCGGATGCGTCTGATATCCTAGCTTTGCTCGGCAATGCGTATTTGGCAAATCAGATGCCAGAAATGGCAGAATTACATCTGCGCAAAGCCCTTCTCCGTGCGCCCGAAAACATCGATATCGCCAATGATCTAGCTGTCTCACTTGGCCGACAGTATCGTTTTGGCGATGCTTCCGATATATTGAATAAATTAGATATTCCCGCAAACGCGAGCTCTACGATATTATTAAATCGCGCTACGATCAGAGCATCAGCTGGCGATCTCGCAGGAAGTGCAAGGGACATCAAAGCGGCAACCCCCAAAGCCAATGACCGGTCTCGGCTGCGAGCTGAATGTTCCTTAATTCCGTATCAAAGCAATGCGACCGCGGAGCTTCTTCTGGACTCGACCCGAAAACTCGCCGCGACATTGCCCGAAGACTGCGAACCACTGATGAAGCCCTCTGTTGTTGATCCTGATCGTCCACTTCGAATCGGCCTACTGTCTCATTCTCTGCGACAACATCCTGTAGGATGGCTCACATTTGCCGGTCTGGAAAATTTAGATCGAGATGCATACGAGCTCTATTGTTTTGGTCACTTCGCTGCAGGAGATCCATTTGCGCAGCGGCTTGCACGACGTGTGCGCAAATGGCAAGACCGAATCACAAAATACGAGGCGGAGATTGCCTCAAATATTGCCGATTGTAATATCGATATTCTTATTGACTTGAGTGGCTTTGGTGACAATGGATTGATTGGAAGTTTGGCGTATCGCCCGGCGCCCGTCCAAATGAAATGGGTTGGCTCACAGGCGTCTACAACTGGCATGAAGCGTGTTGACTGGTTCATTACGGATCGATGGGAGACCCCGGAGGGGTTTGATCAATATTATACGGAACAGCTATTACGGTTGCCGGACGGCTATGTCTGCTATTCTCCTCCCCCAACGTCGCCGCCTGTCAGCAATTTGCCGGCTCTTGCAAACGGTCATGTCACCTTTGGCTGCTTCAATAATCTGACAAAACTGACCGATGAGACATTATCGCTCTGGGGACGGATCCTTGAACAGGTCGATAACGCCCACCTGCTCCTCCGCTGCCCGCAATTTTCTGAAGATGGAATTCCTGAGCGCTTCATCTCTCGAGCGCATGCTCTTGGAGTTGATACGAGTCGGGTCGAATTGCGCGGTCGAGCTCCGCATCCAGAATTCATCGAAGGCTACAAGGACGTTGATATCGCACTAGATCCATTCCCGTATTCAGGTGGGCTAACGACATGCGAATCGATGTTTATGGGGGTGCCTGTCATCACTTTGGCTGGTGATTTCTTCGCCGCACGTCATTCGGTGAGCCACCTTTCGAACGTGGGCCTGACGGATTGCGTTACAGAGAGTCCGGAACAGTATATCGATCGTGCCGTTGCCATGTCCTCGGATCTGGAAGCGCTAGCCGCACGTCGGGCTCGATTGCGCGAACAGATGCTCACGAGTCCCCTCTGTGACGCGAAGCGTTTTGGTCGTAATCTCGGTGCCGCGTTGCGCTATGCGTGGCAGGATTATTGTCGTAACGGCTGCCGGGCTTGATCAATCGCCGCAACTGTGGTGCTGACGCGGGATGATCCCATTTTCCGCCCGCGTCGGCCGAACAAGGCCGGCGGCTACTTTCGCTATGGCTGCCCGGGCTCGCGCTCTTCGTGCCGCTGGCCATGATGTGATTTCGCTATCGATCGGCGAGCCCGACCTTCCAACCCCACCGCATGTCGTAGATGCCGCACACCGTGCCGCACTCGGCGGGCAGACACGCTACCCCCCTATCGCTGGAACCGATGCGCTGCGCTGCGCCGCAGCACGGAAATTCGAACGCGATCAGGGTTTGCCGGCAACACCAGCTGACGTTCTTGTCACAAATGGCGGCAAGCAGGCGATATTTGACGCCGTGATGTCGGTCATCGATCCTGGCGATGAAGTGCTTATTCCCGCGCCTTGCTGGGCAGGCTACATCCAGGTGGTTGAATTCACCGGTGGTATCCCGGTGTTCATCGATTGCCCCGCCGAAGCAGGATTCCGCGTGGATGCTGCCACCCTCGCGGCAGCTATCGGGCCAAGGACGAAGCTCCTTGTTCTCAACTATCCAAACAATCCGTCCGGCGCGGTTGCCGATGCGGCAATGCTTATCGGCATCGCCGATGTGCTTCGTCGGCATCCTCATGTACTGACAATTTCGGATGATATTTACGAGCACCTCATTTTCGAAGGCGCATACGTGACATTGGCGGCCGCTGCTCCAGATCTCGCTGGGCGCGTGCTGACTATGTCCGGCGTATCGAAATCCTATGCGATGACCGGCTGGCGCATTGGCTTCTGTACCGGTCCGCGTGACTGGCTAGCGGCAATGACGCTGGTTCAGGGGACTACCACTGCGGGTGTTTCGACCATTAGCCAGGCGGCTGCTGTTGCGGCGCTAGACGGCCCGCAGGATCTTCTCGAGGAACGACGTACGATTTATCGTCGACGCCGCGATCTTGTTCTAGGTGCGCTGGCCGGTGCGCCTGGCCTTACCTGTTCCCGCCCAGAGGGAGCTTTCTACGCCTTCCCGTCGATCACCAGTCTATTGGGTTGCCGGACCCCGAGCGGCCGAATACTTGGCAATGATGAGGATGTGGCGAATGCCTTACTAGATGAGGCTTTGGTCGCTACGGTTCCGGGCTCCGCGTTTGCAATGCCAGGTCATATCCGGCTTTCGACGGCTGCATCCGATGCCCTTCTGGAAGAGGCCTGCGAGCGCATTCTACGATTTTGCATAACGACATGTAACCATTAATTTAGAGCGTTTTCGACCGTATTGAATTGATGGGGGGAATTCCCGCTGGCGTGGAATTCTGGGTCAGAATCCGTGCTGGTGAAGGAGGCTGGCATGGATGGGATACCCTCTCTCGATTGATTTGCGCGTGCGGATTCTGGCTGCTGATCGGCTCCTTCTGAGTGATCCGGGATCTATTTTAGAGCAGCTTCTGAGCCGAAAAATCGCGTGGGGATTCCCGTATCGGGTGAGAGGTGATTCACGATGTTTGCAGGCGAAGGAGGCTGGCATGCATAGGGTGAAGGTAATTTCGCTGGATTTGTGTACGCGTCGTAGCGGCGGTTGATGGCGGCATGTCGCACTGTCTGGCGGCTGAACGCCTCGGGGTTGGGATTGCGGCGGCGATACGCTGGGTGCAACTGAGCCGGGAGAGGGGTTCGCCGGCACCAATGAAGGTGGGCGGCGACCGCCGCTCGGAACGGATCGAGCGCCACGCGGGTGGTTGTCCTTGACCTGGTCGAGACGACGCCTGACTTGACACTTGTCGAGGTGCAGGAGCGGCTGATGACGGAACGTTCGGAGCGGTTTGGCATTTCGACGATCTGGCGGTTCTTCGGCGGACACCGGATCACGCTGAACAAAAAGATTGGCCATGCGGTGGAGCAGGACCGTCCGGACGTCCTGAAGCGGCGCCGTGAGTGGTTTGAGGACCAGGTCGATCTCGAACCCGAGCGGTCAATCTTCATCGATGAAGCCGGCGGTGTCAGGAATTCTCTGTATGGGTGGCCGGTTGAACATCAGGCCGCCAGGGCCCTTACGAAGCGATCGCCGAAGATGACGGCGAACTGAGCCTTTGCCATAGCCCATTCTCGAGGTGGCATCACCCATTCCTTTTTCGGGTCGGTTCAGGATCAGATAGAGGAACTTGGCGGCGGCCTCATCGCTCGGGAAATGGCCGCGCGCGCGGATCGCCCGACGCAGCTTGAAATTCAGGACTTCTATGGCGTTCGTCGTATAAATGATCCGACGGACCTCGCCGGGGAAGGAAAAGAACGGGATGACTTCCTGCCACACCCGACGCCAGCTCTGGCCGATGGCAGGGTATTTCCGGCCCCATGGCCCGGCCTCGAAGGCCACGAGTGCTGCCTCGGCGGCCCTGGCATCGACGGCCCGGTAGATCCTTGAGGGCAGTCTCGACCGCCTTGCGGTCCTTGTAGGACACGAAATCCATGGAGTTCCGGAGCAGATGGACGATGCAGGTCTGCACGATCGTCTCGGGAAAGACGGCAGTGATCGCCTCTGGCCCCCCCTTCAGGCCATCGACCACAGCCAGCAGGATGTCCTCGACGCCGCGGTTCTTCAACTCGTTCATCACCCGCAGCCAGAAT
>NZ_JFHO01000009.1:0-10498 GCF_000724705.2 Acidiphilium sp. JA12-A1 | reverse complement strand
CTCGCTCCAAGGGTCGCCACCGCCGGTTGGCGGCGGCGGCGGCGGCGCGGGCGGGGGACGCCGGCCGCCCGGCGCCGGCCTGATGATCGTGCGGTCGGAATCGTCTGGTTCGGCAAACGGATTGTCGCTCATGCCACCCTCTTCAGCCGCGGATCGCCCAGAGTTCGAGTTTCAGCCCCGGAAATTCGCCCGATACGTGCAGTGCGAACGCGCCTGAATTCTGCATCTGCTGCCAGTGCGGACTGCCGCGATCGAGCTCGAAATAGGTGGCGCCGGCATAGAAAGGGATCTGCCGGGGCGCCACCGGGAGCGGCCGCACCGAGATGCCGGGCAGCGCGACGTTGACCAGTTCGCGGATATGCTCGACGGCGCCGATCTTCACCTGCGCGGGGAACAGCCGGCGCAGGGTCTCGGCCGGCACGTCGGCCTGCACGGTCAGGACGAAATTCGCGGCGCGCAGGATGCTGCGGTCGACGATCGGGCCGACATGAACGCCGTGGCGCCGCTCCTGCAGCGGGATCGGCACGGCGTTCTGTTCGATGACCGCCGAGAGCGCCCGCCGCAGATCGGCGACGACCGGCGCGAAGCTGCGTTGCAGATCGTCGTGCCGGTAACCGGGATAGGCGGTGGGCCGGCGGCTGCCCTCGATGAAGGTGGCGAACTCGCCGGCCATCGAGACGAAGGCGGAATAGAGGGTCTCCGGATGGATCACGGCGGCGTCGGCCCAGTGCTGGAGCATCGCCTGCCAGCGGTTGATCGCCTGGAGCAGCATGAAATCCTGCACCTCGGCGACGCCGCGCGTGCCCGGCGCATTGAGCCGGGCGGCGAGCGCCTCGCCACGCTGGTGGATCATGCCGGAGAATTCGGCGATCAGCCCGGCGAGCGGCGGCGCCGCGTGACAGACCAGCGCCGGCGGGATCCAGCGGTCATCCAGCGTGACGCGCCGGTCGGCCGAAACCTCGACGATCCGCGCGACCGGCAGGCAGAGGAAGCCGGCGCGGTCCTCGCTGTCGAGGAGATAGCGCAGGCGCAGCCGGGCGATCAGCAGCTCCGCCGGCTCGGGCGAGGCGGAATGCGTGTCGTAGGCCTCGAAGCGGGCGGCGCCGTAGCGTCCCTCGGTGCTGCCGTCTTCCGCGGCGATCTCGGCGGCGCCGGGCTGGCGCACCGGCAGCGCGAGGTGAAGCAGCATGTTGCGCGTGTTCTCGGGCACCTCGAACGGCGGCGGATGATCGGCCTCGCCCGGCAGGGAGAAGCAGGTTCCGTCCTCGAACACGCCTTCAGCCTCGGCCAGGGCGAAACGGCCGGTGCCGAGCAGTTCCCGGTTGACCGCGAGACGGGAGATCCCCCACGGATAGGGCCGCAGCGCCGCCACCCGGCCGCGCACCTGGGCTTCGAGCCAACGGTCCTGTTGCTGGAAATGCTGCGAGCGCAGGAACATGCCTTCCTGCCAGACGACCCTGTTGGTCCAGCTCATCGACGTTCAGCCCTTCGGTTTGGTTGGGACGAGCTTGGCGTCCAATCCGTCGATCCGCAAGGTCAGCGCGTTCGTTTCATGCGCCTTCACCGGCGCGACGAGGCGCCATGTCGCCCGGTCGATCGCCCGGAAGAACACGGCGATGCCGATCGATTGCGCCTGATCCGGCAATTTGTGCGTCAGCTTCACCGTGGCGCCGGGCGCGACGATCGTCTGCTCCGACGGACCGGCGAGGTCGCTGCCGAGCAGGGACGTGGCCTTGCCGAGCAACGAATACGGGTCGGCGGCATTGAACTTGCCGGCGGTGACCAGCGGGTAGATCCGCACGGCCACCGGCTCGGCAGTGCCCGAGGCATCGGGGTTCTGGTTGGCCCCGCCCGTGATGGTCAGCGACAGCACCGCCGGCGGCTTCGGCGGCGGCGTGCCGCAGCCGGCAAGGAGGACAGGAAGTGCGAGGATGATCGAACGGCGCTTCACGTTTCACTGGCCTCCGCATCCGACAGGGCGCGCTCGTAGGCGCGGGCAAAGGTCTTGCCGAAGACGTTGTCGAAATCATCGGCAAGGGCCGCGCTGAGCTGGCCATACAATGTTTCATAGGCCTCGAAGGCGCGCGCCTTGCGCTGGGCCGGCAGCAGCGCGCGCGCCGATTCGGCCTCCGCCCGCAGCGGCGCGGGATCGAGCCGGGCGAACAGGGCGCGCACCGCGGCCTGCATGCCGCTCATCACCGCGATCTCGTGCAGGCGGATATCGCGCAGCGCGTCCCGCACCGCCTCCTCGGCCTGCAGGTCGCTGGTGCGGCGGCCGAGGCCGATCAGCGCGGCCATCGCATCGTCGTCATCCGCCGAGAATTTGAGCGGGTTGTTGCCGCGCGCGCGGATCATCGTCTGTTCGATCCGGAATTCGCCCTTGATCGCGGCGCGGGCGATCATCACCTGGCGCAGCCCGCCCACCATGGCGCGGAACAGACCGGCGAGGCGACGCATCAGCAGTTCCGGATCCGCCGGCGGCGGCAGCCCGTCCATGCCCGCGGCCTCGAGAAAGATCCTGAGCAGATCGCCGCCGGGCGCGCCGGCCGGCACGGGAGCGGCCGGCACGGGGGCGGGCGGCAGGGGAGCGGGCGGCGCCGGAGCGGCCGGTGGAGGCGGCTGGATCTCGGCGGGCGGCGGCAGCGGCGAAGGCGCCGTCCATGCCGGGCCGGCCGACGCCGTGTTGGCGCCGGGTTCGAGGCCCAGATCCCAGTCATCGGGCAGAAGTTTCGGCGCCATCGGCGCGGGGCGGAAGACGTCGTTCTGCGCCGGCGAGTGGTCGGGCACCGGCGTCGGGCCGAACAGGGCATCGTCATCCGGCAGGCCGGCAAAGTCGTCGGGCATCGAAATCGAATTGCCGCCGCCGAACCACTCGTCGGATACGGGAGAGGAAGCGGGTGCCGCGGGCTTGGCGAACGGGTCCTCGCCGAACGGATCGGCGAAGGGGTCCGGCCGGGTCGCGGGCGCGGCGCCGAAACCACCGCCGTATCCCGCATCCCCGAAGCCGCGCTCGACGAGACGGGCTTCGATTTCGTAGCTGCCCAGCCGGATCCGGTCGCCGTCGCTCAGCGCGTGAACGCGGCCGGCGCCAAGCGGCTCGATGTCCTGATTGACGAATGTGCCGTTGGTGCTGGTATCGGCGATCTGCCAGGCGCCGGCACGCCAGGCGATCACGCAATGCCGCTTGGACAGCACGCGATCGGGATCGGTGAGCACCCAGTCATTGTCCGGACCGCGGCCGATGCGGAATTCCCCGCCCTCGATGCTGCGGGTTTCCGGCGGGGCCGCATCCGGGCAGCGGAGCACGCTGAGGGTGAGGGTCATTGTTCGGCCTCCGGCGGCAGTCGGCCGACGCCGCCGGAGGCGATCTCACGGGCCGAACGAAGGAAGAGCGCGAGACGGGCCGGGCCGCGCTGCGCGTCCCCGCGCACGGCGGCAAGGGCAACGGCACCGGCCACGGCCACGCCGGTCAGATGCGCAGGCGGCGGCACCGGCGGCTGGTCGGGCGGGGAAATGCTCGGGCCGGACCAGAAGGCGGCGACCGCCGCCCAGGCCTCCGGCGTCTGGAACCCGATCGCTTCCGCCCTGCTCATCGCGGCGCGGCGCCCCTCCTCGTTCTGCTGGCGAACCCAAAGCTCGACCGCATCGAGGGTCGCGCGCCCGGTCTCCGCGAGGTCCGCGGGAGCGGTGTGCCGCGCGCACATCGCCGCCCACCAGACCGCCTCGCGCCGCGGCAGGGCATGGGCGAAGCACCGCGTCGCCTCCACCAGGAAGCCGGCTCCCTCCAGCGCGTCGATCAGGGCGGGCACGGTGGCCGCGCCGCCGGCAGCCGCCAGCGCTTCCTCGCCAAGGGCTGCATGGGCGAGTACGGTCTCACGCACGGCTGCCTGTATCTTGTCCATCTTCCGTGCATCCACCTCAGTTCACCATGATGATCCCGCCCTGGAGTTTCAGCATCCCCGAGCCGGAATGCTGCGCAATCGCGCCGCTCGTCGAAAGCTCGGCCTGGGCATTGATCTTGATGAGGGTGCCGGAGAGCGTGATGCCCGTCATGTCGATCTTGATGCTGTTTCCGCCCACTTTCAGCGTGATCGACTCCATCGACTCATAGGTGACGGCCCCGGTCACGGATACGGATTGCTGCCCCTGCACCGACACGCTCTGCTTGCCCTTGACCGTGACGGACTGGTTGCCATCGACCGTCTCGGAATGGTCCTGCTTGACCTCGAAGGTACGATTTCCTTTCACCGTCTCGGTCTGGTTGCCGTCCACGGTGATCGCCTCGTCCTTCTTGACGGTCACCGTGCGGTTGTTGCCGATCGTGCGGGTTTCATCATGCTCGACCTCGACCGTATAATCCCGCTCCGCATGCAGCAGGACAACCTCCGACCCCTTGGTATCGTCGATACTGAATTCGCTGTAGTTCGACGTCCCGCCACTCTTGGTTGAGCGGGAGCGGAATCCCGCCTTGTTCTGCTCGGCGGGGAGATTGAACAGGCTGACCTGGCCGGAGTTGTAGAAGGAACCGATCACGACCGGCCGGTCGATGTCGCTCTCGAGGAAGCTGATGGCGACCTCCTGGCCGATGCGCGGAAGGAACTGGAACCCCCAGCCGGCGCCGGCCCAGGGCTGGATCACGCGAACCCAGCAACTCGAGTTCTCGTCCTTCTTGCCGCGCGTGTCCCAGTTGAACTGAACCTTCACCCGGCCGTACTTGTTCGTGTAAATTTCATCGCCCGAGGGCCCGACGACGAGGGCGGACTGCAAGCCGGCGATCTGCGGCTTCGGCAGGAGTTCCGGCCGCCAGGGAACCGATGCGTCGAACAGGGTGAATGCGACATCGACGGTGGCCGTCCCTCCGCCGATGCCGGCGTGATCGGTCACGCTGAGCGCGGCCGCCGCAATGACGTAATCGCCGATGCCGAAGGGATCGCCGGTGATGGTGACGGCGTTGCCGGGAGCGAGCATCGACGGGGTGTTGCCGCCACCGGCGAACAACCCGGCACGAACCTCGGCCGCCTCGTTCTGATGGCGCACCTGCTGTCCGATCGCCTCCTTGACGGGATTTTCCGACGGGTAGCGATAGAATTTGCGGGTTGCCGCCCCCTTCGCCTTGAGCACGGTATCCGCATCGGAGACGAGGCCGGTGGATGCCGTTTCATAGTTGTAGTCGTTCCCGATGAACTTGCCGATGGTCGTGCTGTCGGCGCGGCTGAGCGTATGAACCCCGACTTCGGTCGCGGTCTGCCCGGCGAATTTGACGGCTCCCAACTTGGGGAGAGATTGCGAGCTGCTGGCGACGACGAACTTGTGTCCGGATTTTTCGTGGACGAAATAATAGAAAAGCCCATCGCGCGCGAGGATGCGATTTATGAAGTCCAGATAGGTCTCATTGAACATGACTGTATAGTCATAGCTCGTCCCGCCACTCGGCAGCTCGTATGAAGTAATCTCGAATTCGTCCAGAACTTCCTTGACGATGGCAACGGCGGTCTTGTTCTGGAATATCCGGCAATCGAGTGTCTGCCCGAGGAACCAGAGGGCGGGAACGACCGTCAGTTCATGATCCCAGAGTTCGAGGCCGGCGGCGATCGCGGTACCGGCCGCGTTGCCGGGCTTCTGGACCACGGACGAGACGAGGCCATTGATGTAGGTCTGGTTCGTCCCGTCGGACCCGATCGTGACGGTGACCGACGTGTATAGAAGATCGTTCGGATCGAGCCCGCCGGCACCCGCGCGCACCGACAGCGTATACCGGAAGCACTGGCTGAGCGCCGCCTGGCCATTGACCCCGACCAGCGTCAGGACGCCGCTACCAAGCGATGTCTGGAGGTCAAGCAGATCGATATTAGTCGTCATTCCGCCAACCCCCGATCACGATTTGCCCCGGGCGGCGCCGTTCCGCGCCCGCGCAGCAACGCCAGCCCGATACATCATAGCACCGCAAGCCGGCGCGCCGCGTGACCCGCCGCACAGGTATTTTCCATCCAGCCGCCGGACATCCCATTCTTCCTGATAGTTAACAAAGCCGCAGAAGCTACGCAAACTGCAATGGCAAGGAGCGAAAATCCGCACTCCACACTAAATATCGCGCCTTGAATTCAAATTTCTCAATTTCTCAAATTTTGAGGCAGCGTGCGTTAAATCTTTTACGTGGCTTCATATGAATTCGTCGTTCGGTTATACATCCTTAACGACTTAGGGAACGGCGATGCGGATCGGACGGGGCGTAGCGGGCCGGCAGGGATGCCGTGCCGGGATCATGGCATTCGGATTGGCGGTCTTCGGCGCGGCGGGCGCGCACGCGGCCCCGACCGCCTTGCCGACCGTGCCGCAAGTGTCGCCCCTGCAACATATCATGCCGCGTGCCGCGCCGAATCTCGGCCAATCATTGCCGGATTTCCGCCCGGTCGGGCGGGAGGGCGCCGTGCCGGACCAGTCCGTGCCGGTGCACTCCGTCGCCGTGCTGGGGGCAACCGCCTTTTCCCCGGCGCAACTCCGCGCAACCGTCGGCAAGCTGATTGGCGCGGCAACGCCGCTACCGGCGATCGAGGCCGCGCGGCTGCGGTTGCTCGCGCTCTACCGCGGGCATGGTTACGTGCTCACCGCGGTATCCGCGGAAATCAACAGATCAGGCGACCTCCGCTTCATCGTCACGGAGGGCCACATCGTCAGCGTCAAGCTGTCGCGGAATATCGGTCCGGTCGGCACGCTCGTCCTTGGCTTTCTGGACCACCTCACCCATGAGCGGCCGGTCCGGCAGGCCTCGCTTGAACACTGGCTGCTGCTCGCGCAGCAGATACCGGGTGTCGCGGTCGGCGCCGTTCTGCAGCCCAATGCCGCGGCGCCCGGTGCGCTCACCCTGGTGGCCGACGTCGTCCGCCGACCGTTCTCGGCCCTTGTGACCGCCGACAACCGCGGCTTCGACGAGACCGGCCCCGCCGAAGGGCTCGTCGTCGGCGACATGAACAGCTTCACCTCGCTCGGCGAGCAGAGCCAGGCGTCGTTCTTTCACACATCCGGCGGAACCAACAATTTCGGCCAGTTTTCAGAGAGTTTCTTCGCCGGGACGAGCGGCCTTCGCATCGGGATCTACTTCGGCGCCGGCCGGGCCATTCCCTCCGGAACCTTGCGCGAGGTGGGATATCGGGCGCATCTCGACGTGTTCGGTCTCTATGCCAGCTACCCGCTCTGGCTCGAACGTGGTCAGTCGCTTGAACTGAAGGCCCGTTTCGACGGCACGGACAACATCGTCTACACGGCCTCCGGCTTCAGTGGCGCGGAGACGCCCGCTTCGACCGACTCGGTGCGCGCCCTGCGCATCGAACTCGACGAGGCGTTCAGCGATGATGTGCTCGGCGCCGCGCGGCCCGCCCTGACCACCGCCACGCTCGAGGCGTCACGTGGATTGCGGCTTTTCGGGGCGTCCGCGAACGGCAGGTCGAACGCGGGACGCCTCGGGGAACGGTTCGATTTCTGGAAGATCGATCTCTCGCTCGACCGCACCCAGACGCTGTTCAACCCCTGGCGGAATGCGAGCGTCGCCCTCGAAGGGACGTTTGGCGGCCAGTATTCGCCCGACATCCTGCCCTCCTCCGAAACCTTCTATCTCGGCGGCAACCATATCGCCCAAGGCTATTATTCCGGGCAGGTGACCGGCGACGACGCTCTTTATGCAAGTGCCGAGCTTCAACTCAACACACCGCTCAATCTGCGGTTGCTGGGCCGACATTTTTTCATCGGGTCACAATTCTACACCTTCTACGACTGGGGCCAGGTCTGGCAGAATGAGCCGAGAACGCTGGGACAGAAGCCGAACGACAAGCGGCTCGCCTCGTTTGGCGGTGGGGTCCGGTTACGCCTGACGCGCCGGATCGAATTCGATATCGCCGCCGTGCACCGTTTCGTCACGCAGTTGCAGCCGCCGGCGAGCGGCGTGCCGCCGCTTCGGGAAACGGCTGTCTACTGGGGCGTGCTCGCACGCTATTGATGGGGCAAGGATGCGCGGGAATGACGAATAGCCAGCATCGGATCGCCGTCTCCCGTCCGGGCCGCCGTGCCGGCCGCCGGCGGTTGCTGCTCGCCTCGACAGCGCTGACCGCGGCCCTGCTCGCCCCGTCCCAGGGCCGCGCGGGGCAACCGGCGCCGATGACGACGCCGCAGGGCGGCACCGTCGTCGGCGGCTCGGCAACGATTTCCCAGGCACCCGGCACGACGACGATCACCCAGACCAGCCAGCGCGCCGCAATCGACTGGCAGAGCTTCAATCTCGGGTCGAAGGCGCGCGTCACCTTCAACCAGCCGAACGCCCAGGCCATCGCGCTCAACCGGGTGATCGCCAACAATCCCTCGATCATCGCCGGGCGGATCGACGCCAACGGGCGCATCGTGCTGGTCAACCAGGATGGCGTCGTGTTCACGCCCGGCTCGGAAGTCAACGCCGAAAGCCTCGTCGTCAGCACCTCGGGGATATCGCCGAAAAACTTCATGGCGGGCAAGCTGATCTTCGACCAGCAGCCAAAGCCCGGCGCCCGCATCGTCAACGACGGGCGGATCACGATGAAGCAGGCGGGCCTCGCCGCTTTCGTGGCGCCGGAGGTGATCAACCGGGGGACGATCACCGCGCAGCTTGGCCATGTCGTGCTCGCCGGGGCATCGGCCTTCACGCTGAACCTTTCGGGCGATGGGCTGATCTCGATCAACGTGACGCAGGCGGTTCGGCAGATCGACCTCGGCGGCCGGAAGGTCACCGCACTGGTGACCAACGAGGGAACGATCATCGCCAATGGCGGGCGCATCACCCTCACGGCGCGGGCGGTGGACGGGTTGATCCAGCAGCTTCTCGATGTCGGCGGCACACTCAGGGCCGACAGCGTTGGCCGGCAGCCCGGCGCGATCACCATTCAGGGAGTCGGCGGCGACCTCCAGGTCGCCGGCCAGCTACTGGCACGGGGAGAGACGCCTGGCAGTTCCGGCGGAACGATCGCCGTCGATGCGACAGGCAATGTGAGCGTGGCCAGCACCGCGCGGATCGATGCCTCGGGCCCGGCGGGCGGCGGTGTCGTGGCGCTCGGCACCGATGCGGCGCGCGCGTTGCAGGGACCATCCGACACAACGGCGCCGAAGGCCGCGCGGGTCGCGATCGCCCAAGGGGCGACAATTTCCGCCGATGCAACACGGAACGGCAATGGCGGCCGAATCACCGTTCTTTCGCGCGACAGAACGACGGCGGCCGGCACGATTTCCGCCCAGGGCGCGGGGAATGGCGACGGTGGCCTGATCGAAATCTCCAGCGACGGCGTGATCTCCCTCTCGGGAACCGACACCACCTTCGCACCCAGCGGGCGCAACGGCACCATCCTGCTCGATCCGCAGACCCTCATTGTCACGTCGTCGAGCGGCACCGCGAGTGCGGGCACGACCACCACGTCCGGCACTCTCACGGTCGGCACGGACAGTAGCACGTCTTCCTATATCGATGCATCGATACTGGATTCGCAGACCGGCGCGGTCGAACTCAGCGCATCGTCCCTGATTTCGATCGTCTCCGCCATCTCGAGTTCGTCGATCTCCACACTGGCGATGAATTCCGGCGGCGATATTCGTATTGCAGCGCCGGTGACGCTTACCGCCGGATCAATCGAGGCAACAGCCAACGGGACCATCGAGGTCAGCGGCGCTCTTGGCGCGAGCAGCATCTCGCTGCTCGACACTGCCAGCAGCCCAACCAACAAAATTGACATCAACGCCAACATCGATGCCCAAACCCTCAGCCTCGATGCCAGCGGAGGCACCATCTCCAATGCCGGCTCCGGCTACGTCACCGCCTCGGTCCTCGATGCCACCGCAAGCCTCGTCGCCCTCACCGGCAGCAACTCCATCACCACTCTCGGTAGCGTCAACGTCGGCACCCTCACCCTCGACGATAACGCGCCCCTCACCATCGCCGGCTCCTTCACCGCCACCAGCGCAAGCCTCACCGACACCAGCGCCGGCGGCTTCGACATCACCGGAGCCGTCTCCGCCACAGGCAGCCTCAGCCTCGACGCCAACGCAGGCACCATCTCCAATTCGGGTTCGGGCACAGGCTATATCAACGCATCAAGTCTCGACATCGTCACCGCCAGTTCGGTCATCCTCACCGGCAGCAACTCCATCACCACTCTCGGCAGCATCAACGTCGGCAACCTCACCCTCGACGACAACGCGCCCCTCACCATCGCCGGCCCCTTCACCGCCACCAGCGCAAGCCTCACCGACACCAGCGCCGGCGGCTTCGACATCACCGGTGCCGTCTCCGCCACAGGCAGCCTCAGCCTCGACGCCAACGCAGGCACCATCTCCAATTCAGGTTCGGGCACAGGCTATATCAACGCATCAAGTCTCGACATCGTCACCGCCAGTTCGGTCATCCTCACCGGCAGCAACTCCATCACCACTCTCGGCAGCGTCAACGTCGGCAACCTCACCCTCGACGACAACGCGCCCCTCACCATCG
>NZ_JFHO01000010.1:0-16666 GCF_000724705.2 Acidiphilium sp. JA12-A1 | reverse complement strand
AGGCTCGTGAACAAGGTCTCGTTCAGACACTCGTCCC
Source organism: Acidiphilium sp. JA12-A1 (assembly GCF_000724705.2). Taxonomy (NCBI): domain Bacteria; kingdom Pseudomonadati; phylum Pseudomonadota; class Alphaproteobacteria; order Acetobacterales; family Acidocellaceae; genus Acidiphilium; species Acidiphilium sp. JA12-A1. The sequence continues at coordinate 16,629 of NZ_JFHO01000010.1, read as the reverse complement.
GGAGCCGGGCGTTGAAGCTCTCGACGAACCCGTTTTGCTGGGGCTTGCCGGGCGCGATGTAATGCCATTCCACGTTCCGCTCTTTCGACCAGCGCAGGATCGACATGCTGGTGAGCTCAGTGCCGTTGTCGCTGACCACCATGAGCGGGCGCGCCCCGCGCTCAGTGATCGCCATATCCAACTCGCGTGCCACCCGGGCGCCCGAAATTGACGTGTCGGCGATCAAGCGAACGCATTCGCGGCTGAAATCGTCCACGACGGCGAAGATCCGAAACCTGCGCCCGCATGTCAGGGCGTCGGAGACGAAATCCAGCGACCAGCGCTGATTGCAGCCCTGCGGAATGGTCATCGGAGATCGTGTGCCCAAGGCCCGCTTTCGCCCGCCGCGACGGCGAACCTGAAGGCGTTCTTCGCGGTAAAGGCGCCGAAACTTCTTGTGGTTCATGGAAATTCCTTCGCGGCTGAGCAGCCAGTGCAGGCGCCGATAGCCAAATCGACGGCGCTCGCCCGCAAGCACGCGCATGCGTTCGCGAGCCTCCGCATCATCCGGGCGGCGGCTTTGATACCGCACCGTGGTCCGATCCACGCCCAGCGCATCGCAGGCCCGGCGTTGGCTCACCTCGAACAGGCTCTGAAGATGAGCTACCGCCTCCCGCTTATGGCTGGGCGCTAGAATTTTTTTGACGCAATTTCCTTGAGCATGGCGTTGTCCAGCACGGCGTCCGCCAACAGCCGCTTGAGCCGAGCGTTCTCGTCTTCCAGCTGTTTGAGCCGCCTGGCGTCCGAGACTTCCAACCCGCCGAATTTGGCCTTCCACTTGTAAAACGTCGCCGAACTGATCCCGTGTCGACGGCAGACCTCCGCCGTCGACATCCCCGACTCCTGCTCTTTGAGGATGCCGATGATCTGTTCCTCGCTAAACCGACTGCTCTTCATCTCGTCCGTCTCCCTGATGGGGCGGACTCTACTCATTCCTGGAGGAAATCCACGGGCTCAGACCACGAGGCATATGTCACCAAAGTTCTCACACCCGAACTGCGGCCCGGCGACGTGGTCATCATGGACAATCTGTCGAGCCACAAGCGTGACGCGGTGCGTGAACGGATCGAAGCGGCCGGCGCAACCCTGCGCTTCCTCCCGCCCTATAGTCCCGACTTCAATCCGATCGAGAAGGCGTTCGCGCGCCTCAAGGCCATCCTCAGAAAGATCGGAGAGCGAACCGTCTCCGGCCTATGGGACCTGATCGGCAGGCTCGTCGACAGCTTCCAGCACCGCGAATGCGCCAACTACTTCAGCTCATGCGGATATGACCCGGACTGATCGAAATACGCTCTAAGTTTGGGGTGCGATAACGAAGAAAAGGCCACATCTGGATTGGATTTTAGGCGGCTAGCTTGGGCTGCTGCAAGCGCCGATAGATGACGGGCTGGTGGTAGGCGGGATGATCTGCGTGATCCCGCATGGCCTGCAGTGGAAGGATGCGCCACGCGGCTACGGGCCGCCGAAGACGCTCTACAATCAGTTTATCCGCTGGAGCCGCCTTGACGTGTTCAGCCGCATCTTCGCGGCCTTTGCGGCCGAGGCCGGCACGCCGGAACGGCAGATGATCTACGCCACTCATCTGAAGGCGCATCGCACCGCGGCCAGTCTGCTTCAAAAGGGGGCTTGTCGACGCTCTATCGGGCGCACCAAGGGCGACCTGAACTCGAAGCTTCACCCCGTCTGCGACGGACAGGGCCGCTCGATCATGTTGCTTCTGGCCGAAGACCAGATGAGCGATCACAAAGGCGCGGCGATGATGCTGTCCGCCATGCCGTCGGCCCGCGAACTGCTCGCCGATCGCGGCTACAACAGCAATGCTTTCCGCGCGGCCCTCCTCGAACGCGGCTTCACGCCCTGCATTCCATCAATCAGGAGAGGGAAAGAGCCGCTGCCTCACGACAAGACGCCCTACCGCCCACGCCACCACATCGAAAACATGTTCGGCCGCCTTAAGGGCCATTTCGGAATGGATGTGCAACGGCTTTGATGAGGGGTTGGATAGTTGGGCCGGATATGATTCCGGGCAGGTGTTCAAAGCCTTGCCGGAGACACCATGTGGACGCCAACCACCCGTGTGCAGCATAGCCGCAGTGGACTGCGCTATGGAAGTGACGTGACCAACGCGGAATGGCTGCTCCTGTCGCCGTTTCTGCCCACGCCGCGCCTATGCGGCCGGCGTCGGAAGTGGGAGATGCGCGTGATTGTCAACGCGATCTTCTACGTCCTGCGAGGCGGGGTTGCCGGGAGCCTCTTGCCGAAGGATTTTCCGCCATGGCCCGCGGCCTATCGCTGGTTTGCCCGCTTCCGTGACAATGGCACCTGGGAGCGGATCAACCATCATCTGGTGATGCCGGACCGCGAACGGGCGGGTCGGGAGGCGAGCCCACGGCGGCGGTGATCGACAGCCAGTCGGTCAAGACGACCGAGAGTGGTGGGACCCGGGATTACGACGCGGGCAAGAAGATCAAGGGCCGCAAGCGCCACGCGATGGTCGATACCGACGGCCCGGCGCTCAAGCTGCAGGCCCATTCGGCCGCCATTCAGGATCGTGACGGGGCTGGGCCGCTGCTCCGTGCGTCGCGTGCGAGTTGGCCGTTCGTGGCGCTGGGCTACGCAGATGGCGGCTATGCCGGGCCCCGCGTCACCGGCGCCAGCCCAATCCGCATCGAGGTGGTGCGCAAGGCCGACAGACAGGTTGGCTTCGCCGTCATCACCCGCCGGTGGGTGGTCGAAAGGTTCTTCGCCTGGATCAATCGCAACAGGCGGCTGGCAAAGGATTTCGAGGCCAAAATCGAAAGCGTCGAGGCCTTCCTCTACGCCGCTTCCAGCATCCTCTTGCTACGCAGGTTGGCTCGTTAAAAAAACGATTCGAAATGGACTCTGAGGCAGACCACTTATTCCACACCGAAAGACAGATAGCGTCGGTCTGCGAAAACGAACCGAGTCATCACCCATTGAAATTGTTAAATTATATTTTAATATCCGTCTATAGATAAATACAGAAATTCAAGATGCTTTCAGATGGACAATCAGAACGGAACAATATCGTCCAGAACCTGCTGACCATATCGCGGTGATTGTTCACCGCTTACAATACCTCGGCCGCCATACGAAATTCTGGCTTCCGCCAACTGATTGGATTGTATTGTATTATTTCCTGAAATGTCTTGTGGACGACAAATACCTGAAACAGTCAGAACGCGTAGTTCGTGATTCACACGCATCTCTTGCCGGGCTACCACGACAAAATTACCATCTGGCAATACTTGCGTGATCTCGCCCGCTAAGGACAAAGAAACTGATTCGTTTCGCTGAATTTGCCCGGTTCCGGTCGAGTTGCCTGCACTGGAAAGAGACACCAGACTCGATGGGTTTACCGATTTGCCCAGAACACGGGGAATCAGACTCTCCAGGCCAAAAAGATTTGGTACGCCCAGGGATTCTGAGCCTGTACGTCCAAGTGTGGTCTGATCCTTCAAAGTTGCGGCATCGTTGATATTGATCAAGATGGTGATGATGTCACCCACCTGCGAAGCTCGTTGATCCTTGAAGAAGGCACGCGCCCCACGGCGCCATAAGCTATCAGGTTCCGTTGGTGCTCGTCTGAGCGGCGGCATCGGCATGCTGACCGGACGCCATGATGGTGCCTTTGTCGGATTCGTGATCGGCGTCATCGGCGGCGCATGGCCAACATAGGCAAGATTGGAGAAGGTGCCGCAACCTTCGAGCAGGGATACAAGGCCGAAGGCTGCAAGCCGGAAGAGGTGTCGACGGCTTCCCGCGCAAACCATTTTGGAAAGCTCAGCCACTTTGTCCTACCATGCGGTTATAATAAGAAATTGTCCCGCTCTGAGGCATTGGGCGGCTGCCAGGGATGACGTGAGCGTGATTTTCACCGTCTATCACAGCCTGTACCACCTCGTGTGAACTCGGATTCAGAACTGGAATCACGGCGCCTTTCGGACCAGCAGCCAGGGCAACGCCCTCGGCCGTTACTTCAAGGCCCGGCATTTCCACTGCGAGGTTTACTGTTGCTCCTCGGTTTACCATCATGACCTGCGCAACAACCCTTTTGCTGAGAGGGGTTCCAGCAGCAATTCGACGGTCAACCTGCATACCTAGAGCATCCGCGGCTTGGGTTAATGTGCCTTGAGGTAGCGCAGCTCGGGCCACCCATGACATCTTCACGTCGTTGATCGTGACGATCTCTCCCGGTTCCAGGGTGCGGCGAGCGACAATTACGCGCTCTGCCTGTGCAGCGATACCTGAGAGCTCGAAGCTTTCCGGTTTCATTCCTCGGGCATTTAGAAGAACAACGGCATCGAACTGCCCGTTCACTTGATCGTAGCGAATATTGTTGACGACGACATGTGGTCTCGTTCCGGGTGGAACCATCGGCAAGTTGGTTGTACCGAGTTGCACAACGAAGTGGTTCGGTGCGTCTGCGCCCAACAACAGCGGGCGCAGTGCCCGGATGATGAAGGACGGCTTGACGGGAATGCCTGACCTCTCGATAACCACGGCGTTATCAGAGCCGTCGTCTTTCCATTTGACGCCATATTGGTGTGCGATCGCTGCAAGTTGAGTGCCGCCGACTTCGATTCTCTGGCCAGGCGCAGGAGCTGACCCCAGCACGTCCTTGGCATGCGAGCCTGCATCGTTGAAGAGATCCTGAAGTTCGACAACCGGACGATCTATTGAAACGATCCCTCGAGGCGATGGTGCGGCCAGGGAGGTACGCGCGACGAGGCTGGCCATGATAGACATGACCATGACCGCATATCCGGTTGAACGAGGCATTTTGCGATCCTCAGAGTTGTGTCAGTGTAGACAGCATCTGGTTTGTTGCGGTGACAACCTGGCTGTTCATGTCATAAGCCCGCTGGGCGGTTATGAGATCTGTGACTTCGCTGACGACATTCACATTCGAATTCTCGACAAAGCCTTGCATGACTGTTCCGAAGCCCGGAGCGCTGGGAGCGCCTGTAACTGGATTTCCCGAGGCCGCAGTCTGCAGGAAGAGGTTACCGCCCTGCGCGGCGAGACCGGCATCGTTCGGGAAGACGGCGAGCTGCAACTGTCCCACCGTTTGCGGGGCCGTCTGGCCGGGGAGCGAAACCTGGACCTGACCTGAAGCATTGATGGTGACATTCGTTGCATTGGTCGGAATCTGGATGCCAGGCTGGACGACATAACCGTCTGCGGTAACGATCGTGCCGTTTGGCGACAGGCCGAACGTACCGTCGCGCGTATAGGCCGTCTGGCCGGAAGGAAGGGTGACCTGGAACCACCCATTACCGGAGATCGCCATGTCAAGCGTGTTGTTCGTCTGCTGAAGGTTTCCCTGTTGGTCGATCCGGTAGATTGCAGCAGTCTTCACACCGAGGCCGATCTGGGTGCCGGAAGGAACGATCGTGCCCGCATCCGAACTGTTCGAGCCAGCGCGCCGCAGATCCTGATAGAGCAGGTCCTGGAAGGCGACTCGCTGGGCCTTGTAGCCCGTGGTCGTCATGTTTGCGATATTGTTGGAAATGACTTCCACATTGGTCTGCTGGGCCTGCATGCCCGTTGCCGCGATGTCGAGTGCGCGCATTCTTGCTTTCCTGTCGGGGGAGTGGGTATCAACTGGTCGTCGCACCCAGAATCTGGGAGATGGCGGTCTGGCTACGGTTCTTCTCGGAAGCGAGGAACTGGGCAAGCATCTCGTAGTTCCGGCTGGCCTGGATCATGTTGGTGATCTCGACAACCGGTTGGACATTGGATTCTTCGATGGCCCCCTGCACGATCTGTGGATTGGGATCGGGAATCGGGGTTGTCGAGGCCTTGAAGAGATTTCCGCCTTGCGCTGTCAGCGACTGCTGATCGGGGACGGTCACGACGCCGACCTGCCCGATAATGCCTTGTGGTGTGCTGATCGTACCGTCGGCAGCAATTGTCAGAGTGCCGCTCTGCGGTGGTACGGTGATGGGTTGGCCGTTCGTGCTGAGCAGACTGTATCCGTTGGCGTTGGCGATTGTGCCATCCGGCATCAGGTTGAACTGTCCGTCTCTGGTCAGACGGGGACCGTTCGGGGTCTGCACAGTGAAATAGCCGCCGCCGGGCAGAGCCAGGTCGAGCGCGTTACCTGTGTTGCGGATCGCGCCCGGCCGTTCGTCACGCCAAGTCCCGTTTGATTGTGTGTAGGCAAGCGTCGATCCGCCGGGAGGCGCTGTCACATTGCGCATGTGATCAAGCCAGGTCGTAGAGGCGAGATGCATCGACTCGTAGCCGGGCGTCGAGACGTTGGCGATGTTGTTCGCGATCACGTCGACATTGCGCGATGCCGTGAGCATGCGCGAAAGAATGATCGTGCTGGTGTTTTGCATCCTGTCCTGTCACCCTTTTGGGACATCACGAGCGGTCGTGCATGGCGAGAATGGCGCTGAAAGCTTAATGAACCGCTAAGCGGCGGAATAAATTCGCCCAGCCGCCATCGCGATACCCGGATTGACGCCGCCCTAAAAAAGAACAAAATAAGAACAAAGGACAAAATCATGACCAGTGTGGCGCTCTTTTCCGGTCTGCAGTCCCCGGAGATCCGACCGGGGACTGTGCATGAAATCGCCGGCGATCAATCCATCGTGAGTTTCGCGGCCCTGCTGCTCGGCCGCACGCGGGGGGCGCCGATCTGCTGGGTCGGCAGTTCGATCGATCTCTACCCGCCAGGGCTTGCCGGGCTGGCGCTCGATCCCGGCCGGCTCGTCATGGCCGAGGCGGAGCGGGAGGAGGACCGACTGGCGCTGCTCGAAACCGCCCTGGCCGGCGGCCTGCATGCGGCCGGGCCGATGACGCGGATCTCCCGCCTCGCAGTGCGCCGCCTCGCGCTGGCGGCACGGCGGGGCCAGGCTGTCGGGCTGGTGCTGAATATGGGAAAGGCAAGTGACTCTAATGCGTTCGCGACGAGATGGCGGATTGGCGCAGAACCCTCGGGGCCGGATGGCGCGCGGCGCTGGCGAGCCGAGCTGCTGCATGCGCACGGCGTGCCGCCGGGCTCCTTCGGCCTGGAGCTAGGCCATGACGGCGCGACGTATGCTTTCGATCTGGCTGGCGGCGGGACTGCCCGCCAGCAACCTCTCAGACGCGCCGGCTGAGCAGGCCCTCGCGCGGCTCGCCCTGCGCTGCCAGGCCTTCACGCCACTGGTGGCGCTGGACCCGCCGGACGGTCTTCTGCTCGACATCACCGGCTGTGCCCATCTCTTTGGCGGCGAGGCGCAGCTGTGCGCGCGGATCGGCGCCATGCTGCCCGGTGCCCTTGTGGCGATCGGCGCCACCGCAGCGGCGGCACGGGCGCTGGCGCGGCACGGCATGACGGCGGGCGCCAGACTCGACGCTCTGCCGGTGACAGCACTCGGGCTGGAAGCGCCGGTGGCGCGGCGGCTGCACCGGCTGGGCATCAGACGGATCGACGCACTGGCGCGCCTCTCGCGCGGCGAGATCCGGGCCGGTTTCGGGGAAGACCTGCTGCTCAGGCTCGACCGGCTGCACGGACGGGTCGCGGAGCCGCTGCATTTCCTGCCGCCGCCGGCCGCGTGGCGCGAGGCGGAATCACATCACGACCCCTTGCAGACGGCCGAACAGCTCCGCGCAGCGCTCGCACGGCTCGTCATCCGGCTCTGCGACAGGCTGGAGGCGGCCGAATGCGGGCTGACGGTTTTGCGGGTCAGGTTCCGGCGGGTCGATGCGCGGGTGATCGGGGAGACGATCGGCTTCGCCGCCCCCGCCCGCGATGCGCCGCATATCTGTCGGCTACTGGCCGAGCTTCTGAACCGGGTCGATCCGGGATTCGGCGTGGAAGGCCTGGAGATCGAGGGGGAGGTAGCGTCGCTGCCGGCCGGGCAGCCGGAGCTGGGCGGCGCTGTGCGGCCGGATCACGCCCGTACCTTCGACCTGATGGCCGGCCGGGCCCGGCTGTCGCGGCTGGCGCCGGTGGCGAGCCATGTGCCGGAGCGCGCGATGCGCCGGATTCCGGTAACGGAGCCGCCGCCAGGCTGGCCACCCGCCGGGCATCCGCGGCCGGTCCGGCTGTTCGTCCGGCCCGAGCGGATCGAGGTAATCGCGCCGGTACCCGACGATCCGCCGCGGCTGATGCGATGGCGCGGAGCGAGCCATCGCATCGCCCGCGCCACCGGGCCGGAGCGGATCGCGCGGGAGTGGTGGCGGCACGAACCGCGCGAGGCCGCCGGCTGCGCCGAGGCAGAGATGCTGCGCGACTATTATGCGATCGAGGATGAGACGGGGCGCCGCTTCTGGGTGTTCCGCGCCGGGCTGCATGGCGGGGCGCGGCCGCCGCGATGGTTCATCCACGGGGTGTTCTGATGCCCGCCTACGCCGAACTCGCCGCCGCCAGCGCGTTCAGCTTCCTCGAAGGTGCGTCGCACCCGCAGGAACTGGTCGACCAGGCACTTTATCTTGGCCATGCGGCGCTGGGCATCGCGGACCGGAACACGGTCGCCGGCGTGGTGCGCGCGCATGTCGCGGCGAAGCAAGGCGGGCTGCGGCTGCTGGTCGGCAGCAGGCTGGGCTTCGAGGATGGCCCTGACGTCATCGCCTATCCGCGCGACCGCGAGGGCTGGGGGCGGCTCTGCCGGCTGCTCAGCCTCGGCAAGGGGCGGGCGGCGAAAGGCGGCTGCCGCCTTCGCCTCGATGATCTGGAGGACCACGCGGCCGGGATGGCGCTGATCGTGATGCCGCCGCCCTGGCCCGATGCCGCCTTCGCCGCCAGCCTCGACCGCATATCGGGCTTCGGCGCCCCGGTCTGGCTCGGGGCGGCGCGCCGCTATGCGCCGGACGACGCCGCGCGGCTGGAGGCGCTCGCCGCGCTGGCCGGACGGCGGCGGCGGCTGGTGGCGGTGAACGACGTTCTGTATCACGCGCCGTCCCGCCGGCCGTTGCAGGACGTGATGCGTTGCATCCGCCATGGCTGCACGATCGCCGAAGCCGGCTTGCGCCTTGAGCCGCATGGCGAGCGGTATCTCAAGCCGGCGGACGAGATGGCACGGCTGTTCCGCGGCCATGAGGCGGCGATCGCGGCGCAGGCAGAGATTCTGGATGCGGTCGGCTTCACGCTCGGCGACATACGCTACGAATATCCCGACGAGCCGGTGCCGCCCGGCAGGACGCCAGATGCGCATCTCGCCGACCTCGCCTGGGCGGGGGCGGCGATCCGCTATCCCGGCGGCGTGCCGGTGGCGATCGCGGCGACGATCCGTCGCGAGCTCGACCTGATCGCCCGGCTCGGTTACGCGCGCTATTTCCTGACCGTGAACGATATCGTCGGCTTTGCCCGGCGACAGGGGATCCTCTGCCAGGGGCGCGGGTCGGCGGCGAATTCGGCGGTCTGCTACGCGCTCGGCATCACCGCGGTCGATCCCGCCGAGATCGACCTGCTGTTCGAGCGCTTCGTCTCGGCCGAGCGGGGCGAGCCGCCGGATATCGACGTCGATTTCGAGCATGAGCGGCGCGAGGAGGTCATTCAGTATATCTACGGCCGCTACGGCCGCGCGCGGGCGGCAATCGCGGCAACGGTGATCCACTACCGGTCGCGCAGCGCGATCCGCGATGTCGGCAAGGCGCTCGGCCTCGACGCAGCGACGATCGAGACGCTGGCGGCGCAGAGCTGGAATCCGGGCGATGCGCTGTGGTCCGATCCCCGGCTGCGCGAGGCCGGGCTCGATCCGGCCGCGCCGGACCTGCGGCGCGCCATCGGCCTCGCGCGCGAGCTGGTCGACCTGCCGCGGCACCTGTCCCAGCATGTCGGCGGATTCGTGCTGACGCGCACCCGGCTCGACGAGATCGTGCCGGTCGGCCCGGCCGCCATGCCGGGGCGCAGCTTCATCGAATGGGACAAGGACGATATCGACGCGCTAAAGCTGATGAAGGTCGACGTGCTGGCGCTGGGCATGCTCACCTGCATCCGCAAGTGCTTCGCCATGCTGGGCATCGCCGATCTGGCCGACGTGCCGCGCGAGGACCCGCGCGTTTACGACATGCTGAGCCGGGGAGATGCGCTCGGCGTGTTCCAGGTGGAAAGCCGGGCGCAGATGAACATGCTGCCGCGGCTGCGGCCGCGCGCCTTCTACGACCTGGTGATCGAGGTCGCGATCGTCCGGCCGGGGCCGATCCAGGGGGATATGGTGCATCCGTATCTGCGGCGGCGGAACGGGCTGGAAGCGCCGGACATGCCCTCGCCCGCCCTGCGCTCCGTCCTCGGCAAGACGCTCGGCGTGCCGCTGTTCCAGGAACAGGCGATGCGGATCGCCATCGAGGCGGCAGGCTTCACGCCCGGCGAAGCCAACGAACTGCGCCGCGCCATGGCAACCTTCCGCAGTCCCGGTACGATCGAGCGGTTCTTCAACAGGATGATCGAGGGCATGATCGCGAGCGGCCATGAGCGCGATTTCGCGGAACGCTGCTTCCGCCAGATCGAGGGCTTCGGCACCTACGGCTTTCCCGAAAGCCATGCCGCGAGCTTCGCGCACCTGGTCTATGTCTCAGCATGGCTGAAATGCTACCACCCGGCGGAATTCGCCGCTGCCCTGCTGAACGCCCAGCCGATGGGGTTCTATCAGCCGGCGCAGATCGTGCGCGATGCACGCGAGCATGGTATCGCCGTCCGCGCCGCCGATGTAGCGGCGAGTTCGTGGGACTGCACGGTGGAAAGCGGGGCGCTGCGGCTCGGCCTGCGCATGATCAGGGGCTTCAGGGCGGACTGGGCCGCACGGATCGACGCCCTGCGGGCGGAGGGCCGAATCTGCCTGCCCGCGCTGGCATCGCTGCCGACAGCCGCCCTCGAAGCGCTTGCCGAGGCCGGCGCCCTGCGATCTCTGGGCATGGACCGGCGTACCGCGCTCTGGCAGGCCGGCCTTGTGGAACCGCCGGCCTCTTTCCCCCTGCTGTCGCTGGCTGCGCCGCCGCGCGGAACCCCAGACCTGCCGGCGATGCGACCCGAGGACCACGTGGCCGCCGATTATCGTGCCACCGGGCTGTCGCTGCGCGCACATCCGATGGGCTTGCTACGCGGCCACCCCAGGCTTGAGGGGATGATGACCTGCCAGGCCGTTACGGCCTTCGCCGCCGATGGCAGCATCGTCGATCTCGCCGGGATCGTCACCATCCGCCAGCGGCCCGGGAGCGCACGGGGAACGGTTTTCATTACGATCGAGGACGAAACGGGGATCGCCAATCTGATTGTCCGGCCGGCCCTGGTCGAAAGCCTGCGGACACAGGTGATCGGCGCATCGCTGCTCGGCGCGCGCGGACGGGTGCAGCGCAGCGTCGAGAAGGATGCTGCCATCGTGCATGTCCTGGTCGAAGCACTGAGCGATCTCTCCGCCCTGTTGGAGGTGCTGGACCGGCCTTCAGCTGAGGCCGAGCCGTGCGGCACGGTACCACAGAGGAAGAGCCTGCCACGAAGCCGTGATTTTCACTGACCGCAACACCAAACATAACCATTCATTAACATTCATCCACGATACTGCGCGAGCAGGACCAGAGGACGACAAATGGCCAAAACGCCCACCGCCGCAAAAAATGCTGCCGATACCCCTTTGCCTGAAGCCGGGGCCGAGGAAGCGCCAGCTAAGTCATCAAGACGCAAGCTGTTTGTGATTGGTGGGGCTGTTGCCGCTATCATGCTTTTGGTTGTCGGTCTCTGGATAACGGGAATCCTGCCTCATCTTCTCGGGCAGAGAAATCATCACAAGTTGGCCGGTCCAGTCTATGTCAAGGTCCCTGAAATTGTTGCCAATCTCAATGTACCAAGTGGGCAAGATTCATACGTGAAACTTGAAGCAACCATAGAATTAGCTGATCCGAAATCAGCAAAAATTGCAATGACCGACATGCCGCGCGTTGTAGATGTATTTGAAACCTATCTTCGTGCCATGCGGCCGGACGAATTGCGCGGTGCTTCAGGTACTTATCGTTTACGTGAAGCTTTGATCAATCGTGTTAAAATCGCGACTGCTCCGGCAATCGTTAAGGATATTCTCTTTCAGGAACTGATTGTCCAATAGCTTCGATATCTGGTGGTTTCTTAAAACTTAGGCGCAAAATGGTGCAAACGATGCTAGTAGATCTGCTCGAGTTCGGAACCTGGGGGTTCCAGGTTGTCCTTTTTGGGCTTCTGGTATTCACTCTGATCTATGCGCGCCGTCTGGACCGATCAATCATCCAGATGCGAGCCGAACGGCAGACGTTGCAGGAGCTTATCGACCGGATCGGCACATCTGTGACTGCTGCCATAGACGCCACAGATCGGCTCACGAAAGAAGCGGGCAAGAGTTCCGCTGTACTAGATGAAGCTTGCCAGGCAGCGGCGGTAGCCACCAAGCGTCTCGACGACGCAATAAGCCAGGCAACAATCGTTGCCAATATGCCTCCGCTCATGGAACGCCAGGAAGCTGTTGAAGCACCGTTAAAGCCCGCGATGACAACGCAGCCTCAGAGCACCCACTTGATAGCTCCGCCGCACGGAGTGTTAACCGCCACACCAAATTCCCTTGCACGCCCCTCATCGTCACGACGGACCGTCAAGTTGCAGAGCAGGGCCGAACGCGATCTTGTCCGGATGTTGGCTGATGTCACCTAACGACATCCGATCCGGCGGTACTCCACGCCTCCTGCCTATTGTGATGTTCTGCCTATGTGGAACCATCCTCTTCAAGTCGGCTGGCCTCATTGAGGCTGCGTTTGCGAAGACCGAGGCTACGTCGCAAGTAAGCAAGAAGATTGACGCCCGTCATTCGGATGCCGAACCGACAGGATCGAACGCGCCACCGAATTCCAACACAATGCCTTATGCACCCGTCGCTAACTGGACAGATCGCCCCCCTCCGCCTCCTCTTTGCAAGCCAGATCCGCTTGATCAGGCTGGAGAACGCAAGATACTGCTTCAACTCAAGCAGCGGGCTAAACAACTTGATGCGAGAGCTGCTGCTCTGGATCAACGGGAAGCTGAACTGACGGTTGCAAAAGCAGCAATTGCAAAGCAAGTCGCCGCACTCAAGCCATTGGCCAAGCGGCTTGAAGCGATGAATGCAGAGCATCACGCCGCGAATGAAAAGAAGTGGGCTGCTTTGGTTTCCACATATGAAACGATGGATCCACGCAGCGCGGCACGCATTTTTGACGGGTTAGATCCGGAAGTCGTACTGAATGTGCTTCAGCGAATGAATAGCCGAAAATCAGCACCGATACTGGCGGCCATGACTCCCAAGAAAGCACAGATGGTTACTGAGAAGCTTGCGGGAATTTCACAGCCATCCATCGAAGCTCAGCCTGCTGCCTCACTTCTGCCCGATGGCGCGCCATGAATCGTTCACCTCAAAAAAAGATATGTAGCAAAAGAATTAAAATGTTGCTGCATATTTGCGGCATTTTGGCTGTCAGTACGGAACCGTCCCTCGCCATCAGTACGAAGCCATATTGGTTTCGTATTCTTGTTCCAAATAATTTAGCGCCGTCCCAAATTGGTCAGGCAATTTTCCGTGAAGGAAGTTATGAATACATCGTACTGGCAGCCAAGCTCCCTGTTCGGAAATTTGCCCTCCGCCAAGTCACCGGCATTCCAGATGCCACAGTAGTTCATCTTCCCGGCGCAACGGTCTTACAAATTCCGCTTCCGCTTGGACAAGACATAATTACAACGGTCGGCAATAGTTCGTTTCATGTAGATATAGAGAAATCAATTGCATCAAAAGCAATGCCTGTTTCATTCAATAAGGGTGCAATCAATCTGAAGTGTGATCGATCCGCAGCGGTCGTATCAATGTCGGATCCTCGGACTGGCCGTCCCTTGCTTGTCGGCACTGTGCTTGGGTCCGGCTCGATAAAAAGTAATCTCAGCGGCCCAGGATATCGGTTCATACCGGCATCTCGTGGAATTGCTGTGGTAGCGTCATCCGATGCAATAACGCTGTCTCCAGAGCCCTCAGGCTTTGTATTGCAAGCAATGGAGCCTGAAGCCAGACTGCCGATCGGAAATCCATTTGTAAAGCCACCTTTGACAGACGTTTCAGACACTCCGAATGGCATAAATTTACCACAATACGGCATAATCGGATTGAGACGAAGGCTTGGTATTGAACGGGTAGCAGTTGCGGAAGCTCCGCCTCTCGATAGGCGAGAGGCAACATTTCGCCTAGCTCGCGTGATGCTCGCCTTGGATATGGGGCCCGAAGCTGGAGCTGCCCTGGATCGTCTAGCACAGAGCCAACCATACATCGTGCGGAGCGCGCAGTGGCAGTTGTTGCACGCTGTTTCAGATATCGTCTCATTTCATCCGAACAAGGCCCTGAAGCATCTTCAAAAGATGCCGAAAAGCGAAGACCAGGCGAATTTTTGGCGCGGGGTTGCCGATGCAGAAATTTATAATAATCAGAATTCTGGTAATATTCTTAGAAAATACATTAATGTTTTGTCGGCGTTACCAGTTGCATTAAGAGGACAAGTTACCCCAATTGTTGCCGAAGCACTTATTAGATCTGGAAAAATTCATGCTTTGGAGCAATTATTCCAATTATTCCCAAATGAGAAATACCTCCGGCTGGAGAAAGCGGAGCTACAGGAAAAATTAGGCAATAACAAAAATGCTCTAATAAGCTATCATGATATAATAAAATCGAGAAATAATCGTGATGCTGCCATCGCTTTCTCACGCATGATTATGCTTGAATATAAGTTGAATAAAATTGATGCCAAATCGGCGGCGTCTTTATTATTAAACCATATCTATGATTGGCGGGGGGAGCATCATGAATTGTCCCTACGCTTGCATTTAGCCCAACTTCAGGCGGCTTATGGTGCATGGCCAGAGGCAATGGCCGGTTTGAATCGCGCACTTATATTATTTCCCAACGAGACTGATTCAATTAATGGGTTGCGGCAAAAATTCTTTAACACACTTGAAAATGATGATAGTTTAAAAAAAATGAGTCCATTGGCTGCCGCTGCGCTAATTGAAGATAATATGGATCTTATACCAGGTAGTTCGCTTGGTATGCCGGCGCTAAAGATATTGTCTAGTAAACTTCTTGATCTCGGCCTCAATCATCCGTCCGAAAAAATATTTAATACAATCATAAAAACCGTAAAAAATGAACGAGAAAAATTTGAATTGTCAGTCGATTTAGCAAAATTTCAAATTAAGCAGAATGACCTGGACTCGGCACAAATTACATTAAACCGAATCAACAACCTGCCCCTTTCTTTTGACCAAAAAAAAATGATTGACAATTTGAATAATGAAATAGAAACGATAAAAAATAAAAATGTAGATGAAAAAATATTCACCGAAGAGAAACAAAAAAACAGTGAACTAAAAAAAATTATTGTTGACGCTGACCGGAAAAAAGATTGGAAGACCGAGGAGCATGCGTTGTCTGCGCTTGCTAGACTGCAAATTCCCAAAAGTGGACTACTAAGCAATTCTGAAGCGCAGATTGCTATAAATTTAGCTTTTACAGCTTCAAAGATGCATGATATTTCAAAAATTAATGAAATAAAAAATGATTATATCAATAGAATTCCGGCAGGACCGCAGTCGGCTTTGTTTATGGTGATAACCGATCCACCGATATCAAAAAAAGGAAATTTGCAGGATGCAATCAGGAAAATAAAAAACTTAGAAAGTGTAGTAGGCGATTATAAAAAATGAATGGTTCTTTTCTGATACTGGCGAGAATACCATTTCGGAACGACTCAGGAATTATCTTGTGAGGGGTGACTTGCCAGATGTGATTGTGGGAGGTGTTCGAAGCCTTGCCGGAGACACAATATGGACTTGCAACCATACGTGCACAGCATAGGTTCTGTACCTATTGCGATGACTACAGAGGATTTGATCCAAGCCGCTACTGAGGGCCATGGAACATGGCGGGCCTTTCCTGGCTGAACGACACGCAATGGGCGGCGATCGAGCCGTTACTACCTCAGAGCGTGAATCTGAATGGTAGTGTGTGATGATCTTGTCATCGAAGCCCGGAAACCGGCGCTGGCGTTTGGCGATCAGTTGCGGATCGAAGCTGCCCGCACGGTCACGGGGAACCGCAATCTCGATCTTCTCCGTGCCGGTCGACACCGACTTGCGGCCGTAGCCGTTGCGGCTGTTCTCAGCTTCCGTATCATCACTCAAATGGTAATCCATCTCCGCCCTCAGGCCCGCTCCGCCAGAGCCTTCTTCTGCGCGTTCACCAGATCACCCGAGTACAGGGCTGCCGCCGCATCATCGCCAGTCAGCAACTGATCCAGTAAGTCCTCCGGGATCGCCAGTGCTTTCCGTCATGCCATATGGGGCTTCCTTTCTACCCATTATCCCAAACACACACAAAATTCAGGATAGTGCCCGATGCCCTGGTCGACGGGCGCCGCATCCGCATCCTGTGTGTCATCGACGACTTCAGCCGGGAGTGCCTTGCGGCCGTTGTCGACAATTCGATCTCCGGGGAACGCGTGGCCCGAGAACTGGATGCGATCGCCGAACATCGTGGCTCCGCGCCCCGCTGGCTCGGCGGCTCCCATTCCTGATGTGCTACGGAGCCGAACTCACTC
>NZ_JFHO01000011.1:0-19081 GCF_000724705.2 Acidiphilium sp. JA12-A1 | reverse complement strand
CGAGGACGATGTGATGGAGGGGCTGCTCAAAGCGCAGTCCCGACAGCCAGCGCCGGTGCATCAACGTCCAGGCTTGACGACTGTAGTGTCGCCCATGACGCAGCAGGAAGCCGGACAGCTGCTGGCGCGCCTGCCGTAGTGCTCGCACCGCCATCAATCGAGTCCGGACCAGGTCACGGATCGCTTCATGCGCCGGATCCGGCACCCAGACCGCCGTCAATTCCCCCGCCCGATGCAGCCTGGCCAGGTTCACCGCATCCCGACGATCCGTCTTGATCCGTTCCCCCGGCTTGCGAGGGATCAGCGACGGCGCCACCACCACGCAGTCATGCCCGGCCGCCGTCAGCTGTCGCTGGATCCCGTAGCCACATGGACCCGCTTCATAGCAAAATCGCAGTTCCCCGCCCACGCGCTGCAACTTCGTCACCACCCTCGTCAGCGCCTCCGGGGTGTTCGCGATCCGGCCATACTCGCGCACGTCATCGCGGCCGCCAGATTCCGCCAGCGCGACCGTGATCGTCTCCTTGTGCACGTCCAGCCCGATAAAAGTGATATGCTTTCCCATGACCCGTCTCCTATGCATTGAGGCTCGGCACCGGACCTCCCGGCGCAACCCTCGGAAACCTGCATACTGCGAGACGGGTCACCCCAATCTCAGGCGAACATCTGGTCTAGCAGCGTTCGACGGAGATCCGAGTCGCAACGGCGCCGTTGCTAAGCTGAGCTTGCAAGGGGACGGGAAGTCGCAAGTGCTATTGGCACCGCGTTGATGCACTGAAAAAAGAACGCGCGCTATGTAGCAGAAAATGCCTGACCTTCTGCCACGAATGTTGCGAATCGGTCGGTTGTTTTCTCTTGCATTGTAAACACGAATCGGGCCATAGAGACGGAAATGCCCGTGAAAGTCGCGATATGCCGTCACCAAAGCAGAGAGCCGTGGACACGAGTTCAACCGATACAACGGTCGGTCGCACGATGTTGCATGACCTGATCGCCGGCGATGCCACAGGACTATCCGAAAAACTACAGGAGCACAGGCTAAAACTCTTTCCACCGAAAGCACAAAAGACGCTCCGCCGATTCACCTCCACCGAAACCGCCAAGATCGTAGGTGTCGCGGATAGTTACCTCCGGCAACTCTCGATCGAGCACAAGGGGCCGACACCCCAGACGACTGCACATGGACGGCGCTCGTACTCCTTTGCGGACATTCGAGCACTCCGGGAATTCCTCGACGAATCCGGGAAGGGTGACCGACGCTATCTTCCTCACCGAAGACCCGATCAGCACCTCCAGATCATCTGCGTCGCAAACTTCAAAGGTGGATCTGCGAAAACGACCACATCGGCAAATCTGGCTCAGTACCTTGCCCTAAGGGGCTATCGCGTCTTGGCCGTGGATCTCGACCCGCAGGCAAGTTTGACCGCACTACACGGTCTTCAACCCGAATTTGATTTGGGGCCAGACGAGACATTGTATGGCGCGATCAAATATGGCGAAGGGCGCCGGCGGACAGCCGAGGTTGTTAGAGAGACATACTTCCCGGGCCTCGATCTCATACCGGGCAACATTGAGCTTATGGAGTTCGAACACGAAAGCCCCATCGCAATGGCTGAAAAGAGAGCAGGGGCGACGATGTTCTTCTCACGTGTCTCGCAAGCCCTTGCAGAGGTTGCGGACCGATACGACGTCGTTATTCTCGATTGTCCGCCGCAACTCGGATTTCTGACGCTCTCGGCGCTGTGTGCCTCAACGGCGCTACTGGTGACAGTTCATCCGGAGATGCTGGACATCATGTCGATGTGCCAGTTCCTCTTGATGACATCCGAACTACTTGGTGTCGTCGCTAAGGCAGGTGGCGACATGCAATACGATTGGATGCGCTATCTTGTGACACGATACGAGCCGACCGACGGGCCGCAGACGCAGATGGTGGCCTTTATGCGATCGCTCTTCGGCGAGCGTGTGCTGACGAATGCAATGGTTAAAAGCACGGCCATCTCTGACGCCTCGATTACAAAGCAAACGCTATACGAGGTTCCACGCGAGCAATTCACCCGGTCAACATACGATCGCGCACTCGAATCAATGAATCAGGTGAACGCGGAAATAGAGGCTCTGGTCGAAAAGGCATGGAGCAACTGAGAATGGGGCGCAAACACCTTCTTGAACACTTGATTTCTCCACCCGAGACCTTGCCCAGTGCTCCGCAAGCCATACGGAAGCCGATGCCGCGGGGGGTTGGTTTGGTCGGCGCAATGAGTGAATCGGTCGAGACGATGGTGGCCGATCTACGAGATGCCAAGGAAAAGCTCGAAACCGGAGATGTGATCGTAGAGATTGATACCGATCTCATCGACCCTTCATTCATCACCGATCGCATTGGTGAAGACGATGAAATGGACGCGTTCGTCGCGACCATTCGAGACCAAGGCCAGCGCACTCCGATTCTTCTCAGACCGCATCCGGAGAGCCGAGGGCGCTATCAAATTGCGTTTGGGCACCGCCGCTACCGCGCTCTTAAAAGGCTCGGGCGCCCGGTCAGGGCGATGGTGAAGCATCTCACCGACGAAGAACTAGTTGTTGCTCAAGGCCAGGAGAACCAAGACCGTCTCGATCTATCCTACATCGAGCGAGCATTATTCGCTGCGCGGCTCGAGGCTCGGCAGTTCCAGCGCGACGTGATCTGCCTCGCGCTTAGCATCGACAAGACCGAAGTGTCGAGAATGATCAGCATCGCTACCGCTCTGCCTGCCGAGTTGGTCGAGGCGATCGGGCCGGCACAAAAGACCGGACGTCGGAAATGGATGATCCTAGCCAAGACTGTCAAGGAAATCAGATGGCCGACGGAAATGGAACGCCTCCTCCAAGTTTGCAAATCTGGTGGTGCAGCGGACAGCGATCAGAGATTCGATCTTGTGCTGAAAGCTCTATCGCGGTGCAAATCAACCGCGCAAGCGGATGATCAGGGAGGAGGGCGGCCTAGCTTCACGGTAGACAAGAAGCCAGGTGTAATCCGCATCCGCTTCGATGAAACGAGCCTGCCAAAAGACATGGTGGAAGACCTCATGTCACGGGTGAGGCACGTATGCACCAGCTTTGGAGCAAAAACATGACCTAGTCAGTCAATAGAAAACCCGCCTTGCCGGGCGGGTTTCCCATTCAACTTCGCGGCGAGCGCGTAGCTATCGTCTTGCATACATAAGATAGTTCGATCGTCCCCGTTTGCCAAGCAAAAATTGCCGTTTTTGTTTGGAGAGGTGACGTGCGTCTGCCGCGATCCCAACTAGGAGAAGGATCACGATGGACACCGCTCAACGGGGGGAGAGGTTTGGCTTGGGCCATGCGCCAGGCCTCCGAAAACTCACCCCCAAGATGTTGGAAACGATAGAGGTCGCCGAGACCCATAGGTTCACCTCAGAAATGCTCCCCGGGCAGGTATTGGCTGCATTCAAAGCAGCTGCGCCGCACCTTGGGCTGCGCCCAAGCGTCGTACACGCCATCGACTGGCTCTTTCGGTTCACCGATGCCGTCGATTGGCAGCCGTCCTCCCGGCCGATCGTGTGGCCTTCCGCAATCATGCAGCAACAAGAGCTGGGTCTCGGTCCAAGCCAGGTTAAGAACCTCAATCGCCATTTGGTTGAGCTCGGTCTGGTCGTGATGAAGGACAGCCCCAACGGCAAGCGATATGGTCGGCGGGACTCCAAGGGACGCATCATCGAGGCTTACGGCTTCGATCTATCGCCGCTTGCCAGCCGCTTCACCGAGTTCCGGGCTGTGGCCGAGGAGGGGAGGGAGGAGCGCGCCCGTTTGCAGGCCCTGAAGCGCCGAGCGACGATTGCCAGAAACGGTATCCGACAGCTCCTGGACACTGCCGTCGAACAAGGGATCTCGGGAGAGGTGTGGGAAACGCATCGCGTCGCGTCGGCTGCGGCGTCACGTGGTATTGCCGGCAGGAATCGATCGATCGAAATGGAAATGGCGGTTGCAGGGCTTGAGCGGGTCCTGAGTGACATGCGTCGTTATCTGGAAGTCGTTCTTGACGCGAGGAGAACAAAGGCGGCGCAAGGATCAATCGAACCTGTGAATTTTGGCCCCAAGGGGTTAGAAAATTGGCCCCACATTACAACTACAAACCAACTTCAGAATCTGGAAGATACAGTATTTGCAGCGAGAAAAAGTAGTCGTTCGCCGGTTTTACCTGGTAAAGACCGGCCGTCTGAGGGGGCCGGAAATCATCTAAACTCGAGCGGAACAACGAACGAACAACAGCGACCTGGCAAAGTTCGAATGGATACCGGTTCCCTCCTCAAAATCACACCAATGGAGCTGATTAAGCTCGCACCACGGCTGAAAACATACCTTAACAATCAGACGCCGACCTGGCCCGAAATTGTGGACGCTGCAGACTGGCTTCGCGATGAAATGGGGATCTCCAAATTCATCTGGGGCGACGCCTGTCTGGTCATGGGCCGGGAGCAAGCCGCCATCGCCGTAGCCGTCGTCTCGGCAAAGCCACTGGACCATTTCCGCAGCACTCCGGGAGGTTACTTCCACGGCATGATCTCGAAGGCCAAAATCGGCGAACTGCATCTTGCTCGGACCATCTGGGGCATGCGCGGGGGCGGCGAGCGTCGCCCGAAATGCGGCCGCGACCACTTGCCTCCATCACCAGATCCACGATCGTACGTGTGATCGGCATCGCGTGTAGCTACAAGGTTCTGATCGATCACGACCATGCGAGACATTTCGGGCGGCCTCGTACCTTCGGGAGAAGATCCTGTCTACTGCCCCAGCCATTCCTTCAGCTTCGACCACCGGCGCCGCCCCGAGACATTCCGCACGGCAATGGCGACCGCCCGCCGGCTGCCGACCAGAACGACAAGTCGCCGGCCGCGCGTGATGCCGGTGTAGAGCAGGTTCCGCTGCAGCATCACGTAGTGCTGGGTCAGCACCGGAATGACGACGGCAGGGTATTCCGAGCCCTGCGACTTGTGGATCGTCGCCGCATAGGCCGGCACCAGCGCGTCCAGCTCGCCGAATCCGTAGACCACCTCCCGTCCATCGAAGCCGACGCCCACCTCACCAGCCTCCGCATCGACCCGGGTGATGAAGCCGATATCGCCGTTGTAGACCTCCCGGTCGTAGTCGTTCTCGATCTGCATGACCTTGTCGCCGGGAGCATAGGTCCAGCCGAACCTCTCGACCCGCGGCTCCGCCTCGCCGTTCAGCGCCGCCTGCAGGGTGATGTTGAGTGACCGCGCGCCGACCCCGCCCCGGGCCATCGGACAGAGCACCTGGATGTCGCGGATCGGATCCAGTCCAAACCGGTGCGGAATCCGCGTCTTCACCAGCTCCACTATGCGCTCGACCGCCGTCTCCGGCTCGTCGGCCGCCACGAAATGGAAATCGCTCTCGGGATCGGCCCGGCCGAGATCGGGGATCTCTCCTCGATTGACGCTATGCGCCACGGTGATAATCCGGCTCGCCGCGGCCTGGCGGAAGATCTCCGTCAGC
Organism: Acidiphilium sp. JA12-A1; assembly: GCF_000724705.2. NCBI lineage: Bacteria > Pseudomonadati > Pseudomonadota > Alphaproteobacteria > Acetobacterales > Acidocellaceae > Acidiphilium > Acidiphilium sp. JA12-A1. Next base: position 13,564 of record NZ_JFHO01000011.1, on the reverse strand, counting down.
CGCACCACCGGGACCGCGCCAGACCCGATCAGGTCCGCGAGCACCTGCCCCGGTCCCACCGAGGGAAGCTGGTCGACATCTCCCACCACCAGCAGCGCCGCCTCGTCGGGGATCGCCCTGGTCAGCGCATGCATCAACGGCACGTCCACCATCGAGGTCTCGTCGATCACCAGCAGGTCGCATTCCAGCGGATGGTCGACGCCGCGGCGGAAACCGCCACTCGCAGGATCTACCTCGAGCAGGCGGTGGATCGTCTTCGCCTCGACCCCCGTCGTCTCGGCAAGGCGCTTGGCTGCCCGGCCGGTCGGCGCGGCGAGCAGAATGCGGACGGATTTCGCAGCGAGGATCCGCAGGATCGCCCGGACGATCGTTGTCTTGCCGACACCCGGTCCACCGGTGATCACCAACAGCTTCGCGGTCAGCGCCAGCCGCACCGCCTCACTCTGGCTCGTCGCCAGATTCATGCCGAGATGGCTTTCCACCCAGCCGATCGCCTTGTCGGCATCGATCGATGGCCAGGGCGTTGCACCGGAGGCAACAATCCGCAGCCGCTCGGCGATACCCTGCTCCGCCCGATACAAGCCGGCCAGGAACACACAGTCAGTCCCCGCCACCTGATCGGCGATCACCGTGCCCTCTGCCAGTTCGAGGTCGACTGCCGTCCCGATCAGCGGCGCCGGCACCTCGAGCAGCGCTTCGGCGAGCGAGACCAGTTCGCCAGCCGGCAGGCCACAATGGCCATCATCCATTGCCGTCGCCAGAGCATGTCCGATGCCGGCACGCACCCGGATCATCGCATCCCTGGCGATGCCGAGCTTCTCCGCGATCGCATCCGCTGTCCGGAAACCGATCCCCCTGATGTCCCGCGCCAGACGATACGGGTTCTCGCTCATCACCTGCACCGCGTCGGCGCCGTAGGTCTTGAAGATCCGCACGGCGCGGGCCGTGCTCACCCCATGGCTGTGCAGGAACACCATGATCTCCCGCACCACCTTCTGCTCGGCCCAGGCACCGACGATCCGCCCGGCCCGCACCGCGCCGATACCCGGCACCTCGCGCAGGCGCTCGGGCTTTGCCTCGATCACGTCGAACACCGTCTCGCCGAAGGCCCGGATCAGTTTCTTCGCATACACCGGGCCGATGCCGCGGATCATGCCAGAGGCCAGATAGCGCTCGATCCCCTCGGCCGTGGTCGGCGCCGATGTCCGCAGGAACCGCGCCCGGAATTGCTGGCCATGCACCCGGTCGTTCACCCATTCACCGCTCGCGGTCAGCCACTCACCAGCGCTGATCGTCGCGGCATGCCCGATGACTGTAACGAGATCACGGTGCCCCCGGGCTTTCACCCGCAACACGCAAAAGCCGTTCTCGGCATTGTGGAACGTCACCCGCTCAACCAGGCCCGCAAGGACCTCGCGATCGGGTGTCTGAGCAGGGGCTGTGTCTGCGGGGCGGCTCGCCATTAACGTATGGCACTTCGGCGGTGGCGTGGCGTCAAGTCCGCAGCCCTCGTCACCTCCAGGGCCTCGGACCCCGCCGATGTTTGGGACGCCCGGCGATGCCGCTACTGATCGAACGTAGCATTCAGATGGAAGGCACGCTGGCGGAGATCACGATATAAGTCGCGACGACACGAGGCCGCCGGGTGGTTTGCATCGCGCTCGGCTACAGAGGCCTGATCGATCGGAACTTGGCTCTTCGAATGCGCCTGAGCTTGGCTGTAGCAGAATTGTATCTTTGTCAGATCCACCCTGTGGATGGATAGTCCTGATAGCCGCGGCGACGTTTGGCGCGAGCCAGGCTGCGAAGGGCATCGATGGCGGTGCCGAGATCGGGGAGGGGATCAAACCGGGAGTGTGCGGAACGTCCGATCCGCCCCCACGTTCGTGCGAGGCCGACGGCACCGAACAGGTCTGTAACGATCTCGATCTGGTAGTAGCGCTTTTCGTTGTGTTCGGGTCGGACCCGGATGAGTCTGATTTGCTCTGGAAACAGAGCCAACTGCATCGATTTGAAATCCCTTTCTGTCGCACGACACGCGTCAGATGCTGAATATTGCAGATGGTCAGGTTGGAGCGAGGCGTGTCGGTATATCTGACTGGATCTGGTTGCCTCGATATTTTGCTGAGAGGAGTTCATAGCCGGCAAAGTCTAACAAAGAGGCTATGCCCGTGCCACCCAGATCCGTAGGCTCAAGAATGAAGCGTGATGTCGGGATGATTGATAGGGGGAGCGAGTAAGCCGAGGCGGCTGGTGCCCTAATGAGCCAGGTTTTTAAGAACCTTGCGCTCGCATAGTCATCCTGCGCCTCTCCTCATGAGATCGTTGGTGATGGTGTCGAGCTTTATGTATTGGATTTTGCGATACGGTGCGCTATATGGCAGGCAAGGAGATTAGCCATGGCCACAGTAGCTGAACGCAAGGAATACCCGATCTCGATGCGGTTGCCCGAGGCGGATGTTGCGATAGCGTCCGTCATGTGTGGATGCCCCCTGCGGGTCAAGGTGGATGAGCTGCGGTGGGTGGAGAGGACGGGTGCGGTCATGTGTCCGGCCTCTGATGCGGCCGGATTGGCCGCGGGCCCTGATGAGCTTCGCGGTGCGAGTGCCGGATCAATGTGACGCGCTCGACGGCGCATTGACGGACACGGTCTCTCTCGCAACCGATCTGCTGATCTCTCTCTCATCGCTGCTTTGCACCTCTCCCCCTGCCGACCGCGGCCGTCGGTCAGCTGCTGTCGGACCGCTATGCGGCCGTTGGAACCTTGTAGGTGCCGCCCTTTGTCAGAAGTGCCCAGGCGATCCGCGCCATCTTGTTGGCGAGTGCGACAGCGGCGACCTTGAACGGGCGTCGTGCGAGCAGGCGCGTCACCCAGTCTGCTGCCTCCGGCTTCTGCCGGGCGTAGCGCAATCTGGCGGTCGCGCCGAGCACGAGAAACGACCGTAGCGTCGAATTCCCTGCTCGCGAGATGCGCCCCAGCCGCTCCTTCCCACCGCTTGAATGGGATCGCGGCGTAAGGCCAAGCCAGGCGGCAAAGTGGCGGCCAGATTTAAATCCACAAGGATCCGGCACCAGGGCCTGGAGCGCGGTTGCCGTGATTGCCCCGATGCCGGGAATGGAGGCGAGCCGCCTGGCGGTCTCGTCTACCCGCGAGCGGCGGACCATGGCTGTTTCGAGCCTTTCGATCTGATCGTCCAGGTTCTTGATCTGCTCCGTCAGCATAAGCAGCGCCGCCCGGGCCACATCAGGCAACCGTGTATCGTCCACATCCTGCACGACAGCAGTGAGGTCGCTGATCCGCCACGTGCCTTTCGCGGTGACAATGCCAAATTCGGCCATATGTCCGCGCAGGGCGTTGATTGTCCTGGTGCGTTGCGCGACCAGCAACTGGCGGGCCTTCAACTCAGCGGCAGCGGCCTGCTGCCCGGCAGTCTTGGTTGGCACGAACCGCATCGTTGGCCGCGTCATGGCCTCGCAGATTGCCTCGGCGTCGGCAGCATCGGTCTTGCCGCGCTTGACATAGGGCTTGACGTAGGCCGGTGGCATGAGCCGAACCCGGTGTCCCAGCGCTTCCAGCAGGCGGCCCCAGTAGTGAGCACCGCCACACGCTTCCATGCCGATGGTAAGCGGTGGGAGGCGTCGGAAGAAGTCCTCGACGTTGTCGCGCCGAAGCTTCCGTCGCAGAACCACTTGCCCTGCCGCATCGACGCCATGCACCTGAAAAATATTCTTCGCCAGATCAAGACCGATCATCGTAACTTCATCCATGGATGCCTCCTCCTCTGAGTGGTCCTGGCCCATCACCAGGACACTTCATGGTACACTGATGCCGCTGAGCAGGGGGCATCCACCTCATCAATGTGGTGGAAATTCTGGTGTAGCTGAAGCGGCCAATGGTCACGCGGCGACGGTGGAAATTCGTGGTGTATCGGCATCGATGGCGGGTGCCATGAGTTCGACCATTCCCTCGATCTGCATATAGCGGTTCTGTGTCTGCCATTCGTCGTTGGCCTCGAGCAGCACGGCCCCGATCAGGCGGATGATCGAACCTTCATTGGGAAAGATGCCGACGACATCGGCGCGGCGCTTGACCTCCTTGTTCAGGCGTTCGAGCGGATTCGTCGAGTGAATTTTGGTTCGGTGCTGGGCGGGAAAGTCCATGTGCGCCAGCACGTCGGTTTCACTGTCGTCGATGAACGCGCCAAGTTTTGGCCATTTGCCCCGGAGCTGGTCGGCCACATGGCGCAGGGTCTGGCTGGCACTGACGCGATCCGGCTGGATAAACGCCTGACGCAACGCTGCAGACACCATGCTCTGCTGCCCCTTCGGCACATAGGACAAGGCGTTGCGCATCCAGTGAACGCGGCATCTTTGCCAGGATGCCCCCATCACCCGGCGGATCGCCGCCTTCAACCCTTCATGAGCATCGGAGATCACCAGTTTCACCTCACGCAACCCACGGCGGACCAAGCTCTTGAGAAAGGTCGACCAGAAGGTCTCCGCCTCGGACGGGCCGATGTGCAGGCCGACGATCTCGCGCCGACCGTCGGTGTTCACCGCCACTGCGATTATCGCCGCAACTGAGACGATCCGCCCACCTTCGCGCTGCTTGAGATAGGTCGCATCCAACCACAGATACGGCCACTCGCCGGCGAGTGGCCGGTCGAGGAAGGCGTTCACCCTCTCATCGATGTCCTTGCACAGTTTCGAGACCGTGCTCTTGCTGATCCCCGTCAGCCCCATGGCCTGCACCAGCTCGTCTACCCGCCGGGTCGAGACGCCGCCAATCCAGGCTTCCTGGATGACCGCGGCCAGCGCCTTCTCCGAGGTCCGGCGAGCTTCCAGGAACGGCGGGAAGTAGCTCCCCTGCCGCAGCTTCGGGATCCGAAGCTGCAAGCTGCCAAGCCGCGTGTCCAATGCGCGTTCCCGGTAGCCGTTGCGATAGGTCGCGCGCTCGCCGCTGCGCTCGTAGCGGCTGGCGCCGATCAGCCCATCCACATCCGTCTCCATCAGCAGTTGAACCACCGCCTCCGCAACGCTGCGCAGAAAATCGCCGTCCCCGGCTTTGGCCAGTAGCTCAGCCAGTGGTAATCTATCTTCGGTCATCGGGTTCTCCAGGCTTCAGGTTGAAGTCTCGCAACTCCACCATAGCCGACTGATCCGATGGCCACCTCAAACTACACCGTTACAGGGCCCAAAAGTCCACCACGACCCCGGACACTACCGATGTTGCAATGATCGATCGCGCTGCGAGCTTACGCGGGCGTTCGCGCACGGATTTCGTACGCGACGCCGCTGTGCGTGCGGCAGAAGAGGTTGTGATGGAGCAGGGCTTGATCCGGATGAGCGCGGAAGGCTTCGCCGAATTCATGGATGTGTTGGCGCGTCCCGCCGCTCCGGTGCCGGAGATGGTGGAAGTCCTGAAGCGACCCGCGCCGTGGGAGCCCGGTTACGTTGCCAAGCGGTGAGCTATTTGCCGCTGTCGGAGCCTGAACCACTTACCGCTGCTCACGATGTATCGGAGTTCTCCTGCGGGAAATCGCCGCTCGATCAATGGCTCAAATCGCGCGCGCTCTCCAACCAGCAGAAGGGCTTTACCGCCGTCGTCGTTGTGCATGAGGCTGGTCGTGTTGTTGGATATTACGGCCTTGCTCCCACCGCTATCGTGCCGACAGTTCTGCCCCGGTCGATCCGGACAGGGCAGCCACCCAATCCCGTTCCATGCATGTTACTCGGTCAACTGGCGATCGATACCAGGTGGGTGGGGTTGGGCATCGGCACTGGCCTTGTGAAGCACGTCCTTCAGCGCTGCGTTCAGGCGGCTTCGCTTGTCAATCGGCGCGCAAAACTGACCCCCGATCGGCGTCCAAAATTGACCCCCCTGGTGTCGGCGAGATCAGGGCCTGAGCCGACGGAACTGGTCAGGTTGTGGAGGCGGGTCAGGCCCTGATCGGGGGGGCTCAGGCGCGGTTTTTGAAGCGCCAGGAGTCGTTGCCGGTCTCGATGATTTCGCAGTGGTGGGTGAGCCGGTCGAGGAGCGCTGTGGTCATCTTGGCGTCGCCGAAGACCGAGGGCCATTCGCCGAAGGCGAGGTTGGTGGTGACGATGATCGAGGTGCGCTCGTAGAGACGGCTGATGAGGTGGAAGAGGAGCTGCCCGCCGGCCTGCGCGAAGGGCAGATAGCCGAGCTCGTCGAGGATGACGAAGTCGAGCCGGTTGAGGTAGTCCGCGAGGCGGCCCGGCTTGCCGCTGCGGGTCTCGGCCTCGAGCCGGTTGACCAGGTCGACGACATTGAAGAACCGGCCACGGGTGCCGGCCCGGATGAGCGCCCGGGCGATGCCGATGGCCAGGTGCGACTTGCCGGTTCCGGTGCCGCCGATCAGCACGACGTTGCGCTGGTCGGCAATGAAGCCGCCGGACGCGAGTTCCCGGACGAGCCCCTCGTTGATCGGGGTGTCGGCGAAGTCGAAGTCGTCGATGTCCTTGGCCAGCGGCAGCTTGGCGACGGTGAGCTGGTAGCGGATAGAGCGGGCCTGCTTCTCGGCGATCTCGGACTGCAGCAGGTCGCCGACGATGCGCGGCGGCTCGTGCTGGCGCTTGATGCCGTTGCCCATGACCTCGTCATAGGCGCTGCGCATCCCGTAGAGCTTGAGTGTGCTCATCAGGTCGAGGATTTGGGTGCGGTCCATTCCGGCTTGTCCTCCTCAGGCTGTCGTAGCGTGCGCAGTCGGCCACTGGCTCGTGGGTCAGCTGCAGCGCGGTGGGGGTGAGCAGGGTCGGCGCGGGCGCCGGATCGCGGCGACGCGCCAGGATGTTGATGACGACCGGGGCGGAATGGACGCCGTGATCGAGAGCCTCGCGGCAGGCGGCCTCGACGGCGGCCAACCCGTCGGCGGCAACGCAGGTGAGGATCTGCACCATCTGCCGGTCGCCATCATCGGCGCTCCTCAGCTTGCGCTGGATGGAGGCCATCGCCGGCGGCAGCACCCAGTCCCGGAACGGCGCCCCGTTGCGCAGCGCCCCCGGCTTGCGCGCAAGCACAGGCACATAGTGCCAGGGGTCATAGATGGTCTGCCCGCGCCCGAAGGCCCTGGCATGTTCGCCGACGACCGCGCCGTTCTGACGGATCACGATCCGTTCGGCATAGGCATGCACCTCGACCGGACGCCCGACCGCCGTCGAGACCACCGAGTATTTGTTGTTGTCGAAGCGCACCGTGCAGGTCTTCGACACCGAGGCCGGCACACTGTGGAACCCGTCGAAGGGGCCGGCATAGGGCACGAGGTGGGGTCGTTCCGCCTCGAACATCTCCCAGATTGTTCGCTCGCTCTCCTCGGGATGGCGATGCGCCTTGGCATAGGCCACGCATTTGTCGAGCAGCCAGGCGTTCAGTTCGTCGAGGCTCTTCACCCGCAGCCGGGGGGTGAAGAACCGCTCCCGCACCAGGCCGACCTGGTTCTCGACCTGTCCCTTCTCCCAGCCCGACGCCGGCGTGCAAGCCACTGGCTGGACGAGATAGTGGCTGCACATCTGCAGGAAGCGGCGGTTGTAGAGCCGCTCCTTGCCCGTGAAGATCGCCTCCACCGCCGTCTTCATGTTGTCGTAGATGCCCCGCGTGCAGGCACCCCGGAAGAAGGCGAAGGCGCGGTCGTGGGCGTCGAACACCATCTCCTGGCTCTCGCGCATGTAGGCCCGGGCGAACATCATCCTGCTGTGGCAGAGCCGGACATGGGCCACCTTCACCGTGACCGTCACCCCGCCGATCAGCACGACCTCGTGGCTCCAGATCCCATGGGGAGTGGATAGCAACCGACGCTCTGGCAGAGTGGGGTTGCGAGCACGCACTCAGGAGACGAACCATGCAGTCCATCACTGAACGACATGAAGAGCCGACCGCTATCCGAACCGACCTTGGCGCAATTTTTGTCTCATTGGAACTCAGCCGTTCCGTTTGGCTTATTACGTCGATTTCGCCTGGGGGCGGGGAGAAGATGTCAAAGCACGACGTACGTGCCGGGGACGTCGCCGCATTGCTGGCGCGCTTCGCGGAACTCAGGAAGAGGGCTCTCGGGCGAACCGGGAAAATGGCGCCGATCATCGTCGTGCAGGAAGCAGGTCTGGACGGCTTTTGGATTCACCGCGTGTTGCAGGCCGAAGGAATTGAAAGTCACGTCGTTGATCCCGCCTCAGTTGCAACATCGCGCCGCCGTCGCCGGGCAAAGACCGACAAGATCGATGGCGAGGCGCTGGTTCGTACTCTGTTAGCCTATAAACGAGGCGAACCTCGCGTATGCGCAATGGTCAGGGCGCCGACTCCCGACGAGGAGGATCGCCGCCGTCTATGCCGAGAGCGGAAAGTCTTGACCAATGAACGTGTCCTGCACGTCAACCGGATCAAGGGATTGCTATTCGCCCAAGGTGTGTCCGGGTACGAGCCGCTGCGCCGGGATCGCCGGCAGCGGCTCGACGAACTCAGCACGGGCGATGGCCGCCCCTTGCCGGTGCATCTCAAGCGTCAGATCGGCCGTGAGCTCGATCGGCTTGAACTTCTGCTCGAGCAGGTCAAGGCCGTCGATGGCGAACGGGACGCGTTGCTTGCTGAACAAGACGCCGCTACGCCTGCGCCCGCGGCCATGTTGCTGGGCATCAAAGGCATCGGGCCGGAGTTCGCCGCCATTCTCTGGTCCGAAGGACTTTTCAGACGCTTCGACAATCGACGCCAAATCGCTTCTTACGCGGGCCTCGCACCGACGCCTTGGCAGAGTGGATCAGTCGATCGCGAACAAGGCGTTTCCAAAGCAGGCAACTCGCGATTGCGAACAACTCTCATTCAACTCGCATGGCTATGGCTGCGCCATCAGCCGCAATCGGCGCTCGCCTTGTGGTTCAAAGAGCGGGTCATGCGCAATAGCGGTCGTTTGAAGAAGCCCACCATCGTCGCACTGGCGCGAAAGTTGTTGATCGCGCTGTGGAAATATGTCGCCTTCGGCGTCGTTATCGAAGGGGCGATCATGAAGGCCGCCTGACTGTCCCAGTCAATAAATCGTATTTTGTAATCTACCAGGAACGAGTCAATCCTGGCGGATCCAGGTGAACGAACCGAAGTTCGATTTGGCTTTCAATGCCGAGCTCCAGAATGGTCTCGTTCTCCTGAGCCATCGCCGCAACGCACGCGGGATATTGGTGCAGCCGTTCATTGCGGCGACCGTATGTGAGTTTGAACCGGCGCCGGAAGCGGGTCGGGTCCTGCAATTTGGCTCAGACCGTGGATACCGAACGAACGTACAGGGATTAGCGATAGACAATAGATCTTGACCCGAATAGCCCCATGTGAGTCGAACTGGTAGGCTTCGCCGGGGGCGTAGTAGAGCGGCACGTAGGCCTCGGCCGTCGACGCTCCGCGGTCCTTCGACCAACTCCGGGCGTAGCGCCGGACGGCGTCATAGCCGCCCTCATAACCGAGGGCGCGCAGCTCCTCGAAGATGCGGATCAGCGTCAGCCGCTCCCGCGATGGCTTGCCCTCGTTCGAGCTGAGAAGCTGTTCCAGCTGGCCCTGCCAGGGCCCGATCCGCGGCATCGGCTGGCGCTCGCGCTCGTAGCTGAAATCCGTCTCGTCCGACCGCAGGATCTTCCGCACCGTGTTGCGCGACACGTGCAGTTCCCGGACGATCTTCTTCACCGACCAGCCCTGGACGCGGAAGGCTCGTCGAACCCGCGCGATCGTATCCACCCGCTTCAACTCCCCCTCCGCCCGCTGCCTCGCAACGGACGGTCAGACGAACCATCAGGGGGGTCAATTTTGGACGCCGATCACCCCACCAACGGGGTCAAAATTGCACGCCGAAACACAGCTTCGCTTATTGGCGGTCGGGCCTTGATGGTCAACGCGGTAGATAAGGAAGCCGCCGAATTCTGGCAGCGGCGCGGCTTTGAGCAATCCAGGGACGATCCGTTGGTCCTGCTCCGCTCGATCAGCGATATCGCGGCGTCACTCGGTGTGGGGGGTGGGAACTAAAAGCCAAGTTCCTGGCATTCGGTCACATGGAAGCCGTTCGGCGGTGAAGATAGCACTGGCAATGGGAGGAGCCTCGCAATCCATTCCGTGACGTAGGCATAGGTCGAGTAGGCGAGATTCTGGTGGATATTCTTGCTCCGGGCTGAATATCGAGATATCTAAAAGGCAGATATTTGAATATCTTGAGGCCCCCATGCCCCTTTACATCCGCGATGACGCGACCGCCGAGCTTGTCGCCAAACTGGCGAAAGAGCGGGGTTTAACCAAACAGGATGCCGTGCGGCTTGCGGTGCAAGCCGAGCTTGACCGGATCCGCGAAGCCAAGCCCTTGCGCGAGCGCCTGCGTGAGTGGCGCGAAGCCAATCCGCTGCCGCCGCCCACAGGGTTGAAGGCAGACAAGGCATTTTTCGATGATCTGTCAGGGGAGGGGGAATGATCTTCATCGATTCCTCGGCCCTGATCGCGATGATCGCCGGCGAGGAGGATGCCGACATGCTGGCGGATCTTCTGGCGCAGGAACGCACCCGTCTGGTCTCGCCAGTGGCGATGTGGGAGGCCACAGCCGGGCTCTGCCGCCGCTTCGGGCTGTCGATGGACGGCGCCCGGCAAAAGGTGAAGAGCTTCATGAGTGCTCTCGGGATCGAGGTCATTTCTCTCGGTGAGCGCGAGTATGATCTGGCGATCCAGGCGTATGCCGATTTCGGGAAGGGGCGGCATCCGGCCGCCTTGAACATGGGTGACTGCTTTGCCTATGGCGCGGCAAAGTCATACCGGGCGGCGCTGCTGTTCAAAGGTGATGACTTTTCCAAGACAGACATCCGCAAAGCTGGACTGAATCGTTGAAATCTCTTGAATTTTACTGCGTTTTTCCTTAAATCCTAAGTTCGGTTGAGAAAGGTCGCGGCGCGATGGATCAGCTTGTTAGCAGGATTTCGGAAGCCGAGATGACGCGGCGCCGGCATGCGATCGAGCAGGCCCGTGCGGCGAATATCCGGCAGGGCTATGTTCATGATCCGGTGCTTGAGGCTGCGAACGAGCGGTTCATCCGGGGCGAGATCGATATGGCCGATCTGGATCGCTTGATGATCGCTGCGATCGAGGCCGGGCGCTAAGGCGCCCGGTTTGGCTTTCCGGCATGGCGGAAGATCGCGAGCCGCACGGCTACACCTATCCGAACACGTCAGACGATCCAGATCAGATTGATGTTCTACGCAACAGATTTGGCTTGCGAAGCCACGCGGCCCTGGCGCGGGCCGAATACCGCCTGACCAACAACCGCCTGGCAGACTTGGTACTCGGTGAAGGCCCGCGCGGTGCTTTCGATGCGGCGCACCTGAAGGCGATCCACCGATATCTGTTTTCCCAGGTCTATGAATGGGCCGGGCATACGCGCAATGAGCGGCCGATCGTGGACGGTGCGCCGGTGGAGCCTATTGGCGGCTTCTACAAGGGCGGCACCGCGTTCCTGCACGGATCGCGGATCGATATGGGGCTTGGGGAAGCCCTGCGGCCGCTCCGCGACCCGGACAGCCTGAAAGGCACCACACCAGCCGCATTTGCCGAGATCGCCGGCCGTGTGCTGGCGGACCTGAATTATGTGCATCCATTCAGAGAGGGGAATGGCCGCACACAGGAGGCGTTCATTGCGGCTCTGGGGCGCCATGCCGGGCATGAGGTCGATTTTGCCGTGATCACCAGGCCCCGCATGATTGAGGCATCACGGGAGTCCGTGGGGAACCCCGCGAGCCCAGCCTTGCGTCATCTTGTCGCCGATGCGGTTGATCCGGGGCGACGGCACGCATTGCGGGACGCCTTCACCCATCTTCGGTCGTTGGGTGAGAACCCGCATTTGCACGATGTCAGGACAGCGACGATCGGGGAAACCGTGACGGGCGGACTGTTCGGGCAGGGGGCGGATGCGGTGAGCCTGGTCACGCGGGATGGCATTGTTGCGTTGCCCAAGGCCGACATCTCACAGGCGCAGCTTGTCAGCGACGACGAAATCACCGTCACTGTCCGGTCTGGCTTTCCAGCGCGTCCAGAAGCGCGCAGCGCCAGCCGGGCGGCCGAGGCCGCCCCGAGCGACCAGGCGCGAGCCTATTGGCAGCGCGCAGCCGAGAGCGGCGCCGCGATCCGGCAAACCGAGCGCCAGGCACGCGCCGGGGAAGGGCAGGGGGCCGAGGATGGGCCGGCCTCTCGCGCCGGACAATACAGAGCACGTTGAGAAGGAGGAGGAGAGCGATGGACCCGAAGAAACCAATCATTTCCCGCGATCTGGCCGATTTGATGCGGCCGGGCTTCGTGGTCGAGATCGATCCGGCCGATGTCGATCAGCTGGGGCTGGTCGAGGAAACCGCACTCGATGAAGCCGATGCCTGGGAGTCCAATGCGGACGTGGAGAACACGAACGAGGCGACCGATGGCCGGTGATTATGCCCAGACGGTTGCCGCCTCGATCGTCAAACAGTTGGAGGATGGCACCGCGCCCTGGGTGAAGCCGTGGGAGCCCAGCGGCCTCCGGTTCATTCCCTACAACGCGACCACCGGCAAGGATTACCAGGGCGGCAATGCAATTTGGCTGATGGCGGTGGCCGAGATGAAGGGTTACAGCGATCCGCGCTGGACCACCTACAAGCAGGCCCAGAGCCTCGATGCCCAGGTAATGAAAGGCGAAAAGGGCACGCTGATCCAGTATTTCAAGAAGTTTGACCGGGTGCCGGTGAAGGACGAGCAAGGCCGGCCGGTGAAGGATGCCGAGGGCAACCAGATTTATCGCAGCGTCGAGCTGGAACGCCCGCGCGTGTTTTCGGCCGTGGTGTTCAATGCCGAGCAGATCGCCGGCATGCCGAAGATCGAGGCCCGGCCCGCTTTGGCGGAGTGGGAACGGCACGCGGCGGCCGAACAGATCATGACCCATTCCGGGGTGCCAATCATCTACCGGCCCGGCGACCGGGCCTTTTACACCGTGGCGCAAGATCGGGTCACGATGCCGGAGCGCGACCAATTCAAGGCGGCGGATCGGTTTTACAGCACGGCGCTGCATGAGCTGGGGCATAATGCCGCGATCCGGATTATGCCGCATGGCCTCCGCTGGAGGCCGGATAGCCCGGCATTGGCCATGCGGCTGTTCGGCATAATCAGAGCCCTTCCAGGAACGCGAGGAGTTGATCGTCGGGCCGGAACCGGCCCGACGGCGTGGCTGGAGCGGCGACGCGAGCGAGCGCCTTTTCCTTCATCCGCATGTCGGCATGGATGTAGATTTGGGTGGTCTCGACGTTCTCGTGACCAAGCCAGAGCGCGATCACCGCAGGATCAACGCCGTGGTGGAGCAGGTCCATCGCCGTGCTGTGGCGCAGCGTATGTGGCGTGACCTGTTTCGTGCCGATGCTCGGGCACGCGCGCGACGCCGTGAGGCAGTGCTTGCGGACCAGATGCTCAAGAGCGTCACGGCTCAGCCGTTCGCCCCGGATCGACGGGAACAGCGGCTTGCCCTCATCTTTGTCGTTGCCGATCCACGTCGCCAGCAGCTTGGCTGTCTCGCGGCGAAGC
>NZ_JFHO01000012.1:0-10250 GCF_000724705.2 Acidiphilium sp. JA12-A1 | reverse complement strand
CTGCTGGACGCATGCGCGGCGCGGTTTCTACGAATTCCACCAGGCCACGCAGTCGCCGATCGCGGCCGAGGCGCTCGCCCGGATCGCGCGGCTCTATGCGATCGAGGCCGAGATCCGCGGGCAATCCGCCGAACGCCGCCTCGCCGTGCGGCGGGAGCGATCCCGCCCGGAGATCGAGGCGATGCACACGTGGCTGGACGAGCAACTGCTGTGTATCTCGAAAGGATCGGAACTGGCGAAGGCGATGCGCTACGTCATGCGGCACTGGGAGGGGCTGACCCGCTTCCTCGACGATGGCCGGATCGAACTCGATACCAACACCGTCGAGCGCGAAATCCGCCGGATCCCCCTGGGACGGAAGAATGCCCTGTTCGCCGGCAACGACACCGGCGCCGAGCACTGGGCGCTGATGGCGACGCTGATCGGATCCGCAAAGCTCAGCGGCGTCGAGCCGCTCGCCTGGCTCACCGAAATCCTCGAACGCATCGTCGCCGGCCATACCAAGGCCAACGAAATCGACACCCTGCTGCCTTGGAACTGGAAAACTCAGGCCACTCTACCAGCCGCCGCGTAGCGCTCACTCGCCAACGCAAGGCCGTCGTTCAGACTGCGCTTACCGGGAACATAGGGATAGTCAGACATATGAGGTTGTCCTTGATGAGTCGGCAGCCGGGTCTCCTACGCGACCGGTAAGGTCGCCGCAGACAACAAAGATTGCTCCCGTGCGGCACTGGATTCGCCGCACGGGTTGGAGAGGCTGTCGATTGATGGGGTCTGCCTCAGTTATATTTGTATTGTGTTTGTAATAATCAATATATTGGAAATAAATATAGAGAATAATGGTCTATTTCCGGCGCATTTTCCAGTCTTTCGTATATGCGGCAAGGATTTTTTCGTAATTTATTGCGGAAAGAATCTGTCCTGCGCGGTAATAATGCTGCTCGACGACTTGCTTGGACACACCTAAGACCGCGGCACCCAGGCCCGGACGGTCGGGACGGCGCAGCGGTAGCGTGGTCGCTACCATGTGCCGGAACCGGTGCGCCGAGAAGGCGACACCGAAGCGGCGCTTCGAGCGGCGAGCCAGCATGGCCTGGATCGCCCTCTCGGATAGCCGGGTTCCGATGGCGCTTATCCAGAGCGCGTCTTCCTCCGATTCTCCGAGCAGGGCAGGGCGGACCACGTTAAGGTAGTGATGCATCGCCGCCGTCAGGGAATCGGGTACGGAGAACCTGTCGGGCTTGCCCGTCTTCACCTGATCTTCGGTCAGTTCGACATAGAAGCGGCCATCACAGAACCGAAGCTCTTTGCCGACGCGGATCAGGGCCATCGAGCGCAACCGGCGGGCGCGGGCAGCGAACAGCGCGATCATCAGCCCGTCACGGTACCGGGAGTTTTGCCGCGATGACGGCGGGGCCGAACGGGCCTTCTCCATCAGGTCGAGCCCCCACCGGAACGCGACCGCCGAATCCGGCACAACCACGGAGCGCGAGTGCGGGCGGATGATCGATCGGAGCGACACGTTGCGCGGCCGCAGAAGCCAGGCCGTGTCGGCGTCGGGCGCCATGATCTTCATGGCGAGGCGGAGTTCGCCGAACCGACCCAGGATCGTATGTCCGGACCGACCAAGGTTCTTGAGAGCCTGGAAATAGTCGCTGGCTCGTGCCCGGGTCAGCCGCTCCGCCGGCGACAGGGTCGGGTCGAGTTCGCCCCTGGCCGCGAGGAAGCACAGCCATACCCCATAGCCCTTCTGGACCTTTCTCAGGCTGTCCGGCCGCAGCGTGGCACCGTGGCCGCCAACGTCGAATGGGGTTTCGGCGGTGCAGCCTGCAGCCCAGAGGGTGCGGTCGATCTGAGGCCAGTCGGCAAATTTGGTACAGCTCGGGATCCAGTCATTGCTTTCATTCATGGGTCAAGTCGAGCCTTTCAGGATTTTTGAGAGGGGCTGAGGCTTGGGGCCGCGTTTCAGGAGCGAGTGCATTTTGGGTTTGCGGGCGCGTCGGCGCCGGCTGCCGGCTCTCGCGGCGTCGAGCGTCTCGATCTCTGCGTTGAGAATCTGGTCGAAGTCGCGGAAAGCCGCGTCGGCCTCGAAGCCGAGATACGCGCGGGTCGTCGTGCGGAGGTCACGGTGGCCAAGCAGCTGGCGCGCGCCCTCGTATGATCCCGGACGGGCCCGCAAGTAGAGATACGCGGCGAGATGTCGGAACGCGTGCGGGTGGATCGCGACGCCGACGCGCTCGCGCGTGACCGACTTGACCGCGTCGCGGATTCCCTGTCGCGTCATCGGCCTGTCCTCCAGACCGGGAATCAGGAACGGCGAACCCGGGCCCGCGACACCATCGCGGTAGTGGCTGATCCAGAGATCCAGAAACTCGGCCAGGTCCTCGGGCACCGGGTAGCAAAGCGGTTCTCGATTTTTTGTCAGGTTGGCCGGAATAATGATGGCGGCTACTCGCCTGGATGTAGGATCCGGCCGCACCAGGTGAGCCTCGATCTCGAGGAGGAGCAGGTTTGCGAGCCGCATCGGGCACCGGAGGAGAAGCGCGATCACGAGGCCGCGTAACGCCAGGGCGGCGGCACGCCGGGGACTTGTCTCGCTAGACGCATCGTCGAAAAGTACGCTCGGAAGCTCGAGGAGGCGCAGAAGTCGTTCCGGACTGTTCAGCTGTTCGAGCAGAGTCCGGTTTTTGTGCGTCATCGACCGGTACCGGACGGCGGATTTTTTCGCGAGGTCCGTCAGCCGAGCGAGATCGCCTTCGGACACTGGGGTATGAAATTTGCCAATCTGCCGGAGAGTTTCGGCGACGTGGCTGATGGTCGGTGACTTCTTCCGGCCATTTTCGTTCCAAAGGAGCTCAATGATCTGGCGGGCGTGCCGATAGGGCTCGACCAGGGTCCGGAGCGAGGAGATCTGTTCGAGCGGAATGCCGGACCGATGCAGCGCATCCGCTGCGGTGCGGATGTGTTGAAGGCGAGTGTCGATGGTTGCCCGTCTCAGCGCCTTCGTGATCGGGAGCGGGCCGGAAGCAGCCTCGTCGTCCGCCAGGTCGAAGCCGAACAGGGCTTCGGCATCAGCGCCGGACAGGCGTTCCCTCATTCGGTCCAAGTCCTCGCGGAAGGAAGCGAGATAGGCACTGAAGGGCGTTCTCAGCTTGCGCCGCGGCTTCAGTGCCAGATTGGTGCGCGGCCACGTCTCGATCGTCTGTGCGGCCTGGTTCCAAGCGCGCCGGGCGGCGTTAACCAGCTTGTCGGGCTTGTCGATGATCGTACGCTCATGGAGCCATCCGCGGAACATTTCGAGCGTGTCGGCACGGACCGTGGCCGGAGCGATCTCATGGAACGTTGCGAACCGCATGAAGGCCGCTAGGCTCATGCGTCCGCGCTGGTCGAGCCTCTCGCGTAGTAGTTCCCACTCATCAGCGATCGGGATGCTTTCCTTATCGATGACATCGAGGCGCTCGAGCACACGCCGTAGGAGGGACAACACGTTGGCGCGACGCCCCTTGCGATCGCCCCAGTCGGGCAGGGGTTTGGATACCACGTGCGCCCGGATCGAGGGCGCCGTCATCATCAGCGCCGCCATCGACAGACCTGAGACGCGTACCGCCGTGCGCACGGCGCTCGACATGTCGCGATGCTGACTCGTGGAGAGGTCTTCCCACCGCGACATCTGGCGTAAAACCTCGACGGCCGAGATACCTTCGCCGCTGGTCCATTTGGAGAGCTCCTGGTCGCGCGCGGCGTCGGCCCGTCCCGTGTCCTCGTCCCCAGCATCGAGCGGGGGGATAACCGACTGATCCCCAGGTGTGGCCGGATCCGACCCGACGGTCTCATGGGCTGCTGCGGTGACAGGCGCAGCCTCAACAATATGCGTAGCCGCTACGCCTGGGGCCAGTGCGGCGAAGAAATCCAATTGACTATAAGGCTTCTTTTTGAGCATTTTTAGTCCTATTGTGACAGTAGACGACAGGTAGTGACATTCGTGAACACCGTATAGTCCATTTCCAGGCCAAATGGATGCAACGCTTTTCACGCAAGAATACTAAGGTGCGGAATCCAAAGATTTTTCACTTTGCATATTAAAGGCGTCTAAATCGGGGTTGATGTTGCTTGGGGCGCCCTGGCTGTGCGGAGACATCTTGCGCCGGAGCGCATTGCGCACATCAGCGATATCGAACCGCATCTGGCGGCCGACGTGTAGGCACGGCAATTCACCTTTCTCAACGAGGCGACTGATAGTCCTCTCGGAACAGCGCAGAAAATGAGATGCTTGTTTACGCGTGAGCAAGCGGCCGCCGCTTCCAGGGCGAGGGAAAGTAGAATTTTCAATCATCGGATCGTGCACCTTCCGGTTCGGTTTTAGAAGGCGATGCCGACCGTTCAACCTTCCGCGCGGCAATCCGTCCGAGCATTCGGGCGAGCTCCTGCATGGCTAGGCCCGTCGCCATGACCGCCGGCTCAAACCGCCAGGCGGCTTCGTCGGCGAAGGCGGGATGGTCGCCCGCTTTGCGCCGGAGCGCGGCGACGGGATCTTCTCCCGCCTCCGTTCCGGTAAGCCCGCGCTTGTCTCTCATGGTCTTCATCGCGGGCGAATACAGACGACGGAATTTTCGTCGCCGAAACCAGAATTTCGTTCGTCGCCTGCGGCTCAAGGGTGAATAGCTGATCTGCAATTTATGAATGCCAGACGCCAACCCTGGTTCAAGGCGGCGCGGTTCCTTTCCATCCGAGTACGACTGTCAAAGATCGACTGATTTTCGGCCATAGCCGGCAACCGACTGATCAAACGCGATTTTTTGAGATGTATTTTCTGCCACCGGACTCGTGTTGATGAGACAGTTCGCGGTGGTTGGTCGGCTAATGGGTCTGCATCCTCTGGAGGAACACGGATCCATGATATTCGCGTCATGGTCGCATCAAGCCGCAGGCAAAGAAGTATGAATCGCTCGTGTGACGATCAGAGCTTCGGCGATGACCGCTTTCCATTTCTGCGACCGCCTTCCATTTCAATCAACAGCATCCGAATTCGCCACGAAGAGGGATTGCCGAGATGAGATCGGGCGGGCAGGATTCGATTTGGTTGCGCAGCGTCCACTCAATTCAGATGAAACGATAGGTTCTGGCGATCGGCATGAGTGATCAGTCTTTTGTAGAACGCGTGCGCGGTTCACTTCTCGGCGGGGCCGCTGGCGATGCGTTGGGGGCCGGCGTCGAATTCATGTCCCTCGCTGAGATCCGCGAGCAGATTGGGCCGGCAGGCGTCGAGGACTACGTTCCGGCATACGGGCGGACTGGGGCGATCACCGACGACACCCAGATGACCCTGTTCACGGCGGAAGGAATCATGCGAGCCTGGGTCCGCAGTTCACTCCGTGGTGTGTGTGGTGTGTCGGGCGTACTGCATCATGCGTACCTCCGGTGGCTCCTGACCCAGGGGGAACGGCCTGCGTCCGCGATTGAAGTTGGGACTGACGGATGGTTGTTTGATGTGCCGGCATTACATAGCCGAAGGGCTCCTGGGCAGACGTGCCTCAGCGCACTTCGAGCGAGCGATTCGTTCGGATCACCTTCAATTGCCAGAAACGACAGCAAGGGGTGCGGAGGGGTTATGCGGGTCGCGCCCGTGGGCCTGTTCGCTCCGGCGATCGGGGAGGACGTAGAGGTTTTTCGGATCGCCTCCGATGCGGCTGCGCTTACTCATGGACATCCATCGGGTTACCTTGCCGCCGGCTATCTCGCCGTTGTTGTGGCAAGGTTGGTCCGCGGAGAGGATCTGCTGGCTGGTCTGGATGCGGCGGATCGCTGCTTGCAGGGATATCGGGACGCGAGTGAAGTGCAACGGGCCGTCGACGCAGCGCGTACGATGGCAAGCCGGGGCAGGCCGACACCTGAGCGGCTGGAAGAACTTGGTGGGGGCTGGGTGGCGGAAGAGGCGCTCGCAATCGCGATCTGCGGCGCCATGGTTGCCCGTGATTTCTCGGATGGGGTCTTTCTTGCAGTGAATCATTCGGGGGATAGCGACAGCACGGGCTCGATCGCCGGCAATCTGCTCGGGGCACATCTCGGAATCGGGGCGATCCCCTCGGCTTGGTTGGATTGCCTCGAAATGCGGGAGGAGATTGATCGCGTGGCAATCGACCTAGCGACTACGGCCCTCGGAGAGCGAGAGCCCGACGGGGCGTGGCAGTCATATCCGGGTTGGTGAATCGGCATTTTTTGGCGCTGAATTTATGGAAAATGTGAGAGGATAAACTGGAGATGCCAGACTTGACCTCTGAGACCTTGCTGAACCTCGGATTTCGGGACGTTGGCATGTGGGGGCCGGGGAAGGGGGTTGGTTCAATCGACTATCATCTGGACAGTCCCAACGCCCATACGGATGGGTTGATCCTCCGGGAGCGGAATTCGCTATATGCCTTCGTCCACAAGGACGAGGTGAAGTACATCGGCAAGACGGCCAGAACGATTCGGGAACGATTCGCCGGATATCGGAATCCCGGTCAACGCCAGCAGACCAATTTGCGTTGCAACCGCAATATCCAGGAGATGCTCGACCAGGGCGACGCCGTTAGGATCTTCGTGTTCAACCCGATTTCTTTTCTTCGGTATGGTGATTTCGAGATAAACTTGGCCGCTGGGCTTGAGGACGCCCTCATCGAGGCATTCGACCCACCGTGGAATGGACGAGAGCAAGGGCGCACCATCACCGAGGAGGCTGAGCGTGAGGAGGAGGAAGAATCGGAGCAGCCAGTACCTGATGATCACGATCTTTCGGTCGGACTAGCCACAGCGCAGGAGGCGCCGCCGCCATCCCGAAACACCGATTTCCAGATTACGCTGGGCGAAGCCTATTACAGTCAGGGCTTCATCAATCCCGGGGTTGAGGCAAGCGCCCATCTTGGGGCAGAAGGCGACCTCATCGAGGTTACTTTCGACGACGGGACCGAACCTGTAATCTCCAAAATCGATCGACGTGCCAACCGAAACGGTTCGGTGAGGATCGTCGGCCGAAATCGGGCGATTGCGCGTTGGTTCCAGAGCCGCTTCCAGAGGGGGGATGTCGTCAAAGCGCAGGTGTTGAATCCGCACTGTATCCTGCTGTTCTCTGGGTCGTCGTCAGGGTAACGAAATGAAGCACTATCAGAGCCCGCAACACGACTGCAGTAGGGTTAGAGCCCACGGTACACCCGCCGCTTTTCATACGGATCGGCGTCGGGGCCGCACGGCGAAAAACAGCAGACATCAGCGCATTTGGTGGTCGGGTGGACCGACACCCGGCCACCGGGCCAAATAATGCGAAGGGTAAGCAGTTTAAGGCGTCGAGGATCTGGGCGGCCAGTTTCCGGATGACGAGGTGGTTGCTCGCCCTAAAGATTGACGACGGTCATCATGGGTTGACATCGCACGGGAGCTAGGCGTGACGACTGACCAGCAGACCCTGATTCAGCGGGTCCGGAATAGTTCGAGCCACGAAAAGCTGAGAAATCTTGAGGTGAACATCACCGAGCACGGCGCGATGACGCCAGAGATCGAAGCGGAGGTAAAGGCGCAGTACGGGATGCTCGCGCGCCAAGTGGTTGCGGATAAAGCGGGTATCGATCTCAGCGACCTCTCGCCGGCGGAAGAAAAGATCGTTATGGCAAATGCCGAGTACGTCGCACTCATGAAGCGTGCCGGCAAGCCCACATCGCGCACGTTTCAGCAGTTGAAAAACCGTGGGTTGAGAGGTGCCGCAGAGGCGGCGGTTTCGAAAGAAAAGGCGACGCTAGGCTTCACAGTTCTGAACGACGCTAACCGGCGTGAGCTTTCTTACGAGCAAATTATCGTAGACCATCCAGCAGAATTTTCAGACCGAGCATTGTGGTACGCCCGCGACAAACTTGGGCTGCCAAACGCAACGACGAAGCCCCCGGCGAACGAGGACGCATCGACTCAAACGCGAACTGAATTGCTTTTGGCGTGGCTGAAAGCGCGACGCACATCGGCGCCGGGTCGAATACCGCCCTTCACGAATACCGAGGCTGCCTTGGCGATGGACATCGGTGACATGTCGAAGTTCGGTCGCGCTCACGGCAACATCCAATCACGGCTGGACTTTGCGTGTTATCGGCTGGGTCTTCCGCCCTTGGGACTGACCGCAAAGGAGGGATTTTCATGCGCGTGGAAATGGGGGCGGCCGGGTTGGGAATATCCTGACGCCGCAATGCAGCGGGCTGCCCAGGTTCACGCTTGGTCCGACGACGAATTTGAGCGGATACTGCAAGCGAGCCAGACCTTGCCAGGCGGTGCCGGAAAGCTCTGGAAGGACGAGGCCGCGGCGAACCCGGAAGGAATCAAGTCATGGGCTGAAGGCCTCGGGACGGCACAAGAAGGGCCGTTTTGGGTCTTCGTTTGCAATCCGCAGAAATGGGCGATCGATGAGTTCTTGGCGCGCAGCATAGAAGTCGACTCTTGGGGCGTTCGTCCGACGGATCGAGACAAATTCAAGCCCGGCCAGCTGGGCATCATTCGAGTCGGACAGGACCGACGCACGAAGGCAGAGCGCGGCGGGCGATCTCAGCTTGAATCGGGAATCTATGCGATTTGTGAGGTGCTGACGGAGGCCTATGACGCGACGGGACCGATCGACGAATTCTGGTCGCCGGGAAGCGAGCGGGAGCCGGGTTGGCCGACCGTTGGTATTCGTTACCTGCGAACATTTCTAGACAAGTCACTGCCGATCACACGGCTTCGGGAGGAATTGCCAGCAGTGTCGCATCTCTTGCTGGATGGGTTTCAGGGTTCAACGTTCCCGATTTCGGGCAACGACTTCAGGGCGGTGACAGCGCTCATGGGCGTGCGATCCGACGAACTGCCTGAGGCCGGAGATGCCTCCGGTCTGGCCAGGGTGTTGCAGGATATCGAAGACAAGTACAAGGACGCATTGCCTGAAGTGAAGGAGCGGCAAAGCCGGTCTATCGAACGAGGGCCGGTCGGTGCGAAGGTCAAGAAGTTCAATGCGTTCAAATGCCAGGTGTGTGACGCCTTGGGACGCAACCCGCATGCGTTCAAGAAGCCGAACGGTGAACCCTATGTTGAAGCCCACCACGTGATGCCCGTCGCCAACCTGGAACGGGGTTCATTGAATGCTGCAAACATCATGACCGTTTGCGCGAATCATCACCGGCAGCTGCACTTCGGAGGGATCGACGTCTCGACTACTGACTCTCATTTCAAGCTAGAACTGGACGGAAAGCAGCTTAGTATCCCAAAGCCTATGCTTTGATATCGAATCAACTTTGCACACCGGCTGTTCCCCAGCGCGGGGTCAAAATGCTGATCGGCGTTATAATGTATTAATAGAACATGCATTTGTGGGGTTGGCGCATCGCGCCGATCCACAGTCGCCGTGTGGCACCGACCCACAACCAAACATTTGGTCTGAGCCCTAAGTTCCCGCCATTCAGGAGTAGAGTCTCATCCTCGAGTGATGCCCACGATTGGGCGTAGGTGCAACAGCCGGGTTGGGGGTTAACCCCCAACCCGGCGCGCCGCTGATTTTTCCCGCCACCTCTGCCGGGGTTTTGTTGCCCAGGCTCGAATGGGGGCGGTGATGATTATAGTCGTGACGCCAGGCGGTCAGCACGGACCTCGCTTGAGGCAGGCTCGTGAACAAGGTCTCGTTCAGACACTCGTCCCGGAGCCGGGCGTTGAAGCTCTCGACGAACCCGTTTTGCTGGGGCTTGCCGGGCGCGATGTAATGCCATTCCACGTTCCGCTCTTTCGACCAGCGCAGGATCGACATGCTGGTGAGCTCAGTGCCGTTGTCGCTGACCACCATGAGCGGGCGCGCCCCGCGCTCAGTGATCGCCATATCCAACTCGCGTGCCACCCGGGCGCCCGAAATTGACGTGTCGGCGATCAAGCGAACGCATTCGCGGCTGAAATCGTCCACGACGGCGAAGATCCGAAACCTGCGCCCGCATGTCAGGGCGTCGGAGACGAAATCCAGCGACCAGCGCTGATTGCAGCCCTGCGGAATGGTCATCGGAGATCGTGTGCCCAAGGCCCGCTTTCGCCCGCCGCGACGGCGAACCTGAAGGCGTTCTTCGCGGTAAAGGCGCCGAAACTTCTTGTGGTTCATGGAAATTCCTTCGCGGCTGAGCAGCCAGTGCAGGCGCCGATAGCCAAATCGACGGCGCTCGCCCGCAAGCACGCGCATGCGTTCGCGAGCCTCCGCATCATCCGGGCGGCGGCTTTGATACCGCACC
>NZ_JFHO01000013.1:0-64806 GCF_000724705.2 Acidiphilium sp. JA12-A1 | reverse complement strand
ATGCCTTCCGGGACGGCTGCCAGCGTGGTCGACCCCACAGCACGGACAATGGCCGGCATAGCGTTCGACGCGGGTGACGACCGGCTTGATCGGCGGCAGATCGATCTTGTCGTAGCGCTGCGCGAGGCGCTGATCCGCGTCAGTCAGCCCGGCACGGCAGTGCTGGCAATGCGCCGCCTTCGCGATCACCGTCTGATCGGGGTTCTCGGCAAGCAAGCGACCGCCACCCTCACGGCCGAGACTGCCTTTGCGGGGCCCCTTGCGCGGACTTTTCTCGGGCCGGTTTGGCTTCTGCCCGCGCGATGGCGGCAGGCTCGAATTGTCCGGCCGCTTCGGCGGTTCGTTTAGCCGCGCCTCCAACTCCGCAATCCGGCGTTCCGCATCCGAAAGCCGGATTGCCAGTTCCGCGTTCCTGCGCTCGGATGATTGCAACGCGTCCCATAGCGCGCGGATCAGCGCGTCTTTCTCAGCGTGCGATAGGAGAGACAGGTCAGGAAGCTCGTTCACGCCTCCCGTCGAATCGTATCCGCCGTGGTCACGTCAATTCACAATCGATTCAACTTATCGACGGACCAGGATGAGCAGATACAACTTTTTTATGATCTAAATCAAATTGAGTAAAAAAAATTCACCCTTTGTGATGTTCGTAAGCGAGAATCAGCAGGTTGCGAAGCTGAAATTTGGACGAGGCGGTCTCCGAAAAAGTTAATATTACATTAAAGATTGAACATCTCACCGGCTGCGACGATTCCTATGCTATCCGCCGGCCCGCTGCCAGAGGCGCGGGAAGGCTTCGAGGCAGACACGGATGCGCCGAGCCTGGCGTGGCAGCATGATTTCGCCACGGCCATTGGTCCATCTTGCCGCGTCGCCTGACGCACGATTGTGAAAGCCCTGGACAGCACAGTTGTCGAGCTCAATCTCGCCGAGGTCGGTCTGCAGCGCGGCGAGGGCGACGCCGAGCGTGCGCCGGTCATCGGACGCGGGATCGACGCAGGCCGGCACGAAACACGATGACCGGAGAATGGCCCTGCCGTCATGCCCGGAAGGGAGGGACAGCCAGTCCGCGGTTTCGACGGGCAGGATCACGCCTCCTGTCCACAGCGCGGCGTCCCGGACGGTGCCGACCCGGAAGCCCTCGGACAGCGCGCGATGATGCAGCTGCTGCCGCACCGCGAGGAGCGCCGGCCCGCCGGTGCAGAGCGGCGCGCAGGCATCCCGGTCCCAGCGGAGATCGCGGACCGGCCAGGCCTGCGCCGTGGTGAAGCCGGCGCGGTTGCCGGTGTCGAGGTAGCTCTCGCATGGCGCGCCCTCGGCCAGGATCACGTCGTGCCGGGCCAGCTCGACATGGTAGTAGGTGATGGCGAGGCAGGCCTCGTCCTGCGTGATGGTCGCGCCGTTGACGAGGAACTTGGCGGGAATCAGGAGGTTGTCGAACCAGACCGCGTGATCGGGCGAAAGCCGCAGGCGGCGGGCGGGGACGCCGTCGGCCATCGATCCGGGCGCGAAGCAGACGGGTTTCACCTTCTCGGGCGCCGGGTGCATCGCGAGATCGAGCGTGCGCGAACCGGTCCAGATGACGGGCACGAGCTTTCCGTCGGCCGTGACGACCTCGTCGCCGGCGGCGAGGGTTTCGACCGGGCGAAGCCCTTCGCGGGTCAGGATAAGGGTGCCGCGCGCGAAACAGGGGGGATCGTAGGCGCCGCCGCTGATCGTCGTTCCGCCGGAGCCGGTCTCGACATGGAAGCCGGCCGCGTCCCGGAGCACGAACTGCCCGTCGACATGGCCGGTGGCGTCGATGAGGCTCACGGTATCGCCGGTCTCGCGGACCTCGCCGTTGCGCAGCGTCGGCAGGACGATCGTGTCGCCGGGCGCGAGGTCGGCGATCGTGACGCCACGGCCGAGATAGGGATCTTCGAGCGTCAGCGTCCCGCCGCCGGGGCCGAACAGGAAGGTCTGGCCGGCGACGCCGTCGGCCAGCAGGGCGGAGGCGCCGCCGCTCAGGGCGATCAGCCCGCCGCCTTGCACGGCGCCGCCCTCGACGGCGAGCGTGCCCGCGGCAATGTCGACGGTGCCCCGATTGTCGAATGCCGTGCCGCCGATCTCGACCAGCGCGCCGGCGCCGATATCGATCGTGCCGTCATTGCCGAAGCTGGGCGGGGCCGCGCCGGGCAACCCGGTCAGGGCGCCGAGATCGACCACGACGTTGAGCGTCGCGTCGCAGGCGAGCGAGATGGTCCCCATGCCGACGGCGGAATCATAGGCGAACAGGTCGGCGGCGGCGGCGACGTCGAGCCAGGAGTTTCGCCCCAGGGCAACCGCGCCGCCGTTGCCGACCAGCCCGGCCGCGTCCGCGCCACCCTCCAGGCGGATGGCGGTCTCGATCGTCATGGTCGGGTCGATCGAGGCGAAGAGCCCGACGATCTCGGCGGTGACGCCGGCGGAGGGAACGGTGCCGCCGCTCCAGTTGCCGGCCGCGCCCCAGTCGGCGGACGGGGTGGTGTCCGGCCGGAAGAACTCTGTCGTCGGGTGGTCCGCCATCGCGCATCTCCAACGGCCCGGCCCGGTCATCATGAGCCGGCGGCCGCCAAGGAGGCGTGGTTTTTACGCCCGAATTTAAAGGCGCGTTAGCAGAACTGTTCCGTCATGACAAACGAAATATGGCTCGATTTTCGGAAAAATCCTGAAATTGACGAATATTTTCCGATTTTTCCACCAGAGGTTTCAATCCGCGGCGGGCCCGGTCGCGCGCTGCTGGAGGCGGAACGGCGCCGCCGGATACACGCCGAGGATGCGGATTTCGCGCGAGAAGAAATCGAGCTCCTCGAGGGCGAGGCGCACGTGGCGCTGTTCGGGGTGGCCGTCGATCTCGCTCAGGAACTGGGTGGCGGCGAACTGGCCGCCGACCATGTAGCTCTCCAGCCGCGTCATGTTCACCGAGTTGGTGGCGAAGCCGCCGAGCGCCTTGTAGAGCGCGGCCGGCACGTTGCGCACGCGGAAGACGAAACAGGTGATCAGGTCCGCCTGGTCCGGCGGCGGCAGGCGGGGCGTGCGGGCCATGACGTAGAAGCGGGTGGTGTTGTGCGCCGCGTCCTCGACGTTGCGGCGGAGGATGTCGAGCCCGTAGATCTCGGCCGCGAGGGAGGAGGCGATCGCGGCGCGGGTGGGATCGTTCCAGCGGGCGACGAGTTCGGCCGAGCCGGCGGTATCCGCCTCGACCACGGCCTGGGCCCCGAGCTCGCGGATCAGCGCGCGCACCTGGCCGAGGGCGACGGCATGGGAATGCACCTGACGGATGCCGGCGAGGCTGGCGCCCCGCGGCGCCAGCAGGCAGTGCTCCACCCGCTGGAAATGCTCCGCGATGATCGAAAGCCCGGACTCGGGCAGCAGGGCGTGCATGTCCGGCACCCGGCCGGCGAGCGAGTTCTCGGTCGGCAGCATGGCGAATTCGGCCTCGCCGGTCTTCACCGCCTCGATCGCCGCCTCGAAGGTCTGGCAGGGCAGGGTGGCCATGCCGGGATAGGCGGTGCGGCAGGCGAGGTCGGAATAGGCGCCGGGCGCGCCCTGGAAGGCGATTCGGGTTGTCATGCGGCAAGGTTCCTGCGGGCGCGGTCGAGGTCTTCCGGGGTATCGACCCCGAACGGGGCCCGGTCAATCCGCGCCGCGCCGATCCGCATCCCGAGTTCGAGGGCGCGGAGCTGTTCGAGCTTTTCGCGCAGTTCGAGCGGCGAGGGCGGTGCCGCGACGAAACGGTCGAGTGCCGCGCGGCGATAGGCGTAGACGCCGACATGGTGCCAGAGCGGCCCCGGCCCCGAGGGGATCGGGTTGCGCGAGAAATAGAGCGCGGGGGCGGCGATCCCCTCGCCGAAGCCGCAGGCCGCCTTGACCACCGAGGGGGAGGCGGCCTCTTCCGCCGTGGTGACGGGGGCGACGAGGGTGGCGATGTCGAAGCCCGGATCGTCGAGCACGGCGATCAGGGTGCGCAGCGATTCGGGCGGGAAGCCCGGAAGATCGCCCTGGAGATTCACCACGATGTCATGAACGCAAGCCGGGTCGATCGTGGCGAGGGCGGCGTGGATCCGGTCCGATCCGCTCGGCAGGTCGGGGTCGGTCAGCACCGCGGTGCCGCCGGCCGCGCGGACGGCGTCGGCGATCGCGGATTCGGCGCAGGCCACCGCGACCGGGCCGATCGCCGCTTCCCCGGCGCGGCGGAGGACATGGACAATCATCGGAATTCCGCCGATATCGGCGAGGGGCTTGCCGGGCAGGCGGGTCGAGCCGAGCCGTGCCGGGATCAGAACGATGGGAGCCGGAATGTCTGCCTCCATGAAGGTCGCATGGCGAACGCGACTGTTATCGCTTGTCGCACTTTCCTAAATCGCTATACATCCGTCCGTAAAGCTTTGGAGGGACCGCGCTTATGAGTGATCAGAACCACCCGTCTTCCGGACACGGCGGCAAGGGCCGCGACCCGCTGCTGCTGAACAAGATTGCCGGTGGCATTCTCTCGGCCGGGCTCCTGGTCTGGATCGCGATCCATATCGCTGGCGTGATGACCGGCGAGAAGGAGGTCAAGAAGCCGGTCATCAAGACCGCCGAGGCGCCCGTCGCGGCCAAGACCAGCGGCATTCCCTCCATCGACGGGCTGATCGTCAAGGCCGACGTGAAGAAGGGCGAGGCCTTCGTGCAGCAGCAATGCGCGGCCTGCCACACGCTGAACAAGGGCGGCGCGGCCGGCGTGGGGCCGAATCTCTACGGTGTCATGGGCGAGCCGATGTTCAAGAAGGCCGGCTATACCTTCTCCGGCGCGGTGACCAAGGCGGCCTCCGGCGTGTGGACCTACCAGAAGATGAACGAGTGGCTGGATGACCCGCAGAAATTCGCGCCGGGCACCCGCATGGGCTACACGGGCATCAAGAACGACAATGTCCGCGCCGACGCGATCGCCTATCTGCGCACCCTCTCGGACAACCCGATCCCGCTGCCCAAGCCGGGCGCCGGCGGTTCGGCCGTCGCCTCGAAGGGGGCGGCGCCAGCGGGCCTCGATTCGGGCGCGCCGGTGATCACCACCCTTTATGCCAGCGCCGATGCCAGCAAGGGCGAGGCCTTCTTCCAGCAGCAATGCTCGGCCTGCCACACGGTCACCAAGGGCGGGGCGAACGGCGTCGGGCCGAACCTTTACGGTGTCGTCGGCGCGCCGATGTTCGCCAAGGCCGGCTACACCTTCTCCGGCGCGGCGAAGAAGCATGCCGACGGCAAGTGGACGCCGCACGAGCTCGACGAATGGCTCTACGCGCCGACGAAGGCGGTGCCGGGCACGCACATGGCCTATCCGGGCATCAAGAACAACCAGACCCGGGCGGATGTGATCGCCTATCTCAACAAGCAGTCCGACCATCCGGTGAACCTCGCCGCCGCTGCGGGCCCCGCCGCGACGACGGCGACGGCCGCCGGTGCGGCGCCGACCGGGCTCGATTCCAGCGCGCCTTCGGTCAAGACGCTGCTGGCCAGCGCCGCGCCGGCCAAGGGCCAGGCGATGTTCCAGCAGCAGTGCTCGGCCTGCCATTCGATCAACAAGGGCGGTGCCAACGGCGTCGGCCCCAATCTCTACGGCGTGGTCGGCGCGAAAATGTTCGCGGCGGCAGGCTACAGCTTCTCCTCGGCCGCGAAGAAGCATGCGACCGGCGACTGGACCGCGCATGAGCTGAACGAGTGGCTCTACGATCCGATGAAGGCGGTTCCGGGCACGCACATGGCCTATCCGGGCATCAAGAACAACGTCGCCCGCGCCAACATGATCGCCTATCTCAACCAGCAGTCCGACCATCCCGAAACCTTCAAATGAGCTTTGATCCGGTCGCCGTGGCCTCGGCCGCGGCGGATGCCTCGGGGGCGGTGATCCGCGCGCATTTCCGCGCGCGGATCGACGTCGATACCAAGGCGGATGCCAGTCCGGTGACGCTGGCGGATCGCGGCGCCGAAGCCGCGATCCGCCGCGTTCTGGCCGAACACTGCCCGGACCATGCCGTGATCGGCGAGGAGATGGGCGGCAAGGCAGGCGGGCGCTTCACCTGGGTGATCGACCCGATCGATGGCACGCGCGCCTTCATCACCGGCCGGCCGGTCTTCGCCACGCTGATCGCGCTGCTGGAGCATGGACGGCCGGTGCTCGGCCTGATCGACCAGCCGGTGCTCGGCGAGCGGTGGCTGGCCCATGAGGGCGTGCTGCGCTTTTCCGGCCCGCATGGCGGCGCGCCGGGAACGCGGGCGGTGGCGTCGCTGGCGGAGGCGGAACTGTCCTGCACCTCGCCCGAGATGTTTACCGAACCGCAGTTCGGCCGGTTCCGCCGGCTTGCCGGCGCCTGCCGCAGGGTGACCTATGGCGGCGACGCCTATGGCTACGGGTTGCTGGCGCTCGGGCAGATCGACGTCGTCGCCGAGGCCGATCTCAAGCCCTGGGACTGGTCGGCGCTGGCGCCGGTGATCGAGGCGGCGGGCGGGGCGATGACCGACTGGCGGGGCGCTGAGCTCACGCTGGAGAGCGACGGCACCGCGCTGGCGCTCGGCAATCCCGCCCTGCTCGGCGATGCCGTGGCGCTGCTCGGCGGATGACGCCGGCGATCGTCCATCTCACCGCGCGCTCGGACGATCTGGCCGAATGGCTCGGCCGGGGCGAGACGCTGCACCGGGTGCTTCGCCCGCAGCTTCCCGCCGACTACGAAGGCGCGATGCGCACGATCCTGGCCGAGGGGGCCGAGATGGCGCTGCTGCACGAGGCGGCGGTGCCACGCGCGCTGGCGGTGTTCCGCGCCTTTCACGACACGGCGAACGGGTATCGGTTCTATATCGATGATCTCGTCACCGATCCCGACTGCCGCAGCGCCGGGCATGGCGCTGCCCTGCTCGGCTGGTGCGAGGCGGAGGCGCGCCAGCGCGGCTGCGACCGCCTGACGCTCGAATCCGGCACCCACCGCGAGCGGGCGCACCGGTTCTATTTCCGCGAGGGCCTCGCGATCACCCTGTTCGGCTTCGCCAAGCCGCTCCGCTGAGCGGGATCAGACCGCGGCGGTGATGGCCGCGGCGAGATCGTCCATCTTCGCGGTGCCGCCGAGATCGGGCGTGCGCGGCGAGGCGGGATCGCCGAGGGCGGTCTCGATCGCGCGGAGAACCAGCGCCGCGGCCTCGGCCTCGCCGAGATGATCGAGCATCATCGCGCCGGCCCAGATCGCGCCCACCGGATTGGCGATGCGCTGGCCGAAGATGTCGGGGGCGGAGCCATGCACCGGCTCGAACATCGAGGGGAACTTCTTCTCCGGGTTGAGATTGGCCGAGGGGGCGACGGCGATCGTGCCGGTCACGCCGGGGCCGAGGTCGGAAAGGATGTCCCCGAACAGGTTCGAGCCGACCACCACGTCGAACCGCTCCGGGCTCATCACGAAGCGCGCCGCGAGGATGTCGATATGGTACTGGTCGGCGCGGATCTCGGGGTATTCGGCACCGATCGCGGCGAAGCGCTCGTCCCAGAACGGCATCGAGTGGAAGATCCCGTTCGACTTGGTCGCCGAGGTGACGTGCGGGCGGCCGAGGCGGCGGGCGAGGTCGAAGGCGTAGCGCAGGATGCGGTCGGTGCCGGCGCGGGTGAAGATCGCGGTCTGCTCGACGAACTCGCGCTCGGTGCCGGCGAACATCCGCCCGCCGATCTGGCTGTATTCGCCCTCGACATTCTCGCGCACCACCCAGAAATCGATGTCGCCGGGTTTCTTGTTGGCGAGCGGGCAGGGCACGCCGGGCAGCAGGCGGACCGGGCGGAGGTTCACATACTGGTCGAACTCGCGGCGGATCGGGATCAGCAGGCCCCAGAGGGAGATGTGGTCCGGCACGCCGGGATAGCCGACCGCGCCGAGAAAGATCGCGTCATGGTCGGCGAGGCGGGCGATGCCGTCTTCCGGCATCATCCGCCCGGTGGCCTTCCAGGTTTCGCAGCTCCAGTCGAAATCGCGCCAGTCGAGCGTGAAGCCGCAGGCGGAAGCCGCACGGTCGAGGACCGTGCGGGCCGCCGGGATCACCTCGCGACCGATGCCGTCACCCTCGATGACGGCGATGCGGTGGCGACGCGACATCAGTATTCCTCGTCGGCGACGTAGGAGCCGATCTTCTGCACGAGATCGGGATCGCGCTTCGCGAGCGACAGGCCGTAGATGATCGAGAGGATCAGCACGCCGAGCGCCGCCCAGGGATAGATGTTGTAGGGGTAGGGCTGGCCCGGCTGGATCAGGCCCCAGAGCGGGAACAGCATCAGGACCGTGCCGACGATGGGGATCAGCGCGTGCTTGACCGGGTTGAACTCGTTGCGGTGATGGCGGAGCATGTAGACCGGCAGCGCGATGTTGGTGACGAGATAGGTGAGGATCACCGGGATCGTGCCGAGCGAGCCGGTCTCGCCGAAGAGATCGACCGGCTTGATGTTCCAGCCGAAGAAGATGACGATGCCGAGGGCCACGAGCACATAGCTCCACATCGCGACGAAGGGCGTGCGGTGCTGCGGGTGGATCTTGCCGAAGAAGCGCGGCAGCAGCCCCTCGCGGCCGGAGCTGAACAGGATGCGCGCCTGGCTGTTGGTCAGGCCCAGCAGCGAGGAGAAGATGCTGGTGACGCCGGCGAGATAGGCGATGATCAGGAACGATGCCGCCGAGGCCTTGAACGCGTCGACGAAGGGAATATCCGCCTTGCCGATCGCGGTCGCGTTGTTGTGGAAGGCGATTTCGGTGGCGTAGGCGAGGAACATGTAGAGGATGCCGATCGACAGCGTGCCGATGATCAGCGCGCGCGGGATGTTGCGCCGCGCGTCGCGGGTTTCCTCGGCCAGGGTTGCCGAGTTCTCCCAGCCGATGAAGAGGTAGATCGCGATCGGGAAGCCGAGGCCGATGCCCTTGAGCCCGCCGGAGAGGTGGCTCCACTCGAACGGCGCGAGGCTCAGATGGCCGGCATTGACCACCAGCATGGTGATCGCGCCGATCAGCAGCAGCGCCAGTTCGAAATAGAAGAACACGGCGGCCCAGGTGGTCGAGAGGGCGACGCCGCGCGAGACCAGGATGCCGACCAGGCCGGTTTCGAGCAGGCTGAGCAGCTGCCAGGGAATGTTCAGGCCGAGGAACAGCTTCAGCGTGTCATGCGCCCAGCCGCCGGAGATCACCACCACCGAGGAGGCGGCGACGACATAGCCGAACACCACGAAGATCGAGGCCGCC
Source organism: Acidiphilium sp. JA12-A1 (assembly GCF_000724705.2). Lineage (NCBI taxonomy): Bacteria > Pseudomonadati > Pseudomonadota > Alphaproteobacteria > Acetobacterales > Acidocellaceae > Acidiphilium > Acidiphilium sp. JA12-A1. Next base: position 55,558 of record NZ_JFHO01000013.1, on the reverse strand, counting down.
GCCCCTGCCGCCGGGCCGAACGCCATGCCGATGAAGGTGACGAAGGAGCCGGTCGAGGGCCGGTATTTCGAGAATTCGGCGAGGGTGTTGGTCAGGAACAGCACGACCACCATGGCGACGAGGATGGTGAGCGGGGCGGCGACGCCGGCACCGCTGACGATCAGCCCGAAGCCGAAGAAGAAACTCATCGCCGGCGCGATGTTGGCGAGCGTCGAGGCGACGATCTGGGGCAGGCCCAGCGCGTCGCGCTTCAGTCGATGATGCGAACCCAGAACAGACATGATGGCTCCCGGTTTTGATTATTGTGCGTTCATCTTACCCGACAGGGGGACGTTAGGCCACCGGCTTTGGCCAGCGCCGGTGCAGCCAGAGCCACTGGCCGGGACGCTGGCGCACCCAGCGCTCGATCGTCGCGTTCATCCAGGCGGTGCCGGCGGCGATGTCGGCCTCGCGGTCGTCGGTGACCTCGATCCGGTGCAGCTTCTCGAAGACGATGCGGATGCGCGCCGGGCCGATGCGTTCCGCGCGCACCGGCAGGATCGGGCAGCGGAACTTGCGGGCGAAGACGGCCAGCGCCGGGGCGGTCATCGCGTCGATTCCGAACAGCGGCGAGGCGATGCCGTCGTTCAGCTTCTGGTCCATCAGCATGCCGAGAATGCCGCCGCGCACCAGATGGGCATAGGAGCCGCGCGCGCCGGCGGCGCCCTTGGCGAACATGGTGACCGGCTCGCCGGTGGCCTGCTCGCGCAAATCGAGGATCAGGCGGTCGACCGCCGGGTTGGCGGCGGCGCGGTAGAAGAAGGCGAGCCTGACGCCGAGCCGGTGCAGCACCGGCGGGATCAGCTCCCAGTTGCCGAAATGCGCGGTGAAGATGAGCGCCGGGCCGCCCTGCGCGGCGAGGGCCAGGCAATGCTCGCGGCCGACGATCTCGTAGCCGGGGCCGGCATCGGTTTCGCGCAGGGCGGCGAGATGCGGGAATTCGCCAGCGGTGCGGGCGAGGCTCTCCCACACCTCGCGGATGATGCGGCGGCGCGCGGCCTCGTCGAGTTCCGGCATGGCGCGGCGGAGATTCTGATCGGCGACGCGCGAGGTGGGGATCAGCGGGCCGATGCCGCGGCCGAGCGCGCCGGCGAGGTTGCTCGCGGCACGCGGGCCAAGGGCGCGGAAGATGCCGAGGAAGGCGCGTGCCGCGGTGGTTTCGATCTTGTGCAGGAGGCTCATGTCAGGAACCGATCAAGCGCGGCCGGGTCGTCGAAGGCAAGCCCCGCCTCGATCACCGCGCAGCGTGCGCGGAATGCCGGCGGCAGTTTCACCGCGTCCTTCGCGGTGGTGGCGAGGCGGGCGCCGAGGCGGCTTGCCTCGGCGTCGAGCCGGGCGAGATCGGCCGGGCGATAGGCGTGATGGTCGGGGAAGGGCAGCGTGCCGGCGATCTCGGCGCCGGCATCGCTGAGTGATTCGAAGAATTTCTCCGGCCGGCCGATCCCGGCGAAGCCGAGGATGCGGGCGCCGGCGAGCTGCCCGGCATCGGTGACGAGGCGGGCGGTGAGCACGGGCAGGGATGGCGGCAGCGCGGCGCGGGCGCCGGTGCGGTCGGCGCCGATCAGCACCGCCGCGGCGCAGCGCCGGGCGGCGGCTGCGACCGGCTCGCGCAGCGGCCCTGCCGGCAGCAGCCGCCCGTTGCCGAAGCCGGCCCCGCCATCGATGACGAGGAACGACGCGGTTTTCACCGGATCGGGGTTCTGCAGCCCGTCATCCATGACGATGGCGGTCGCGCCGGCGGCGACCGCGAAGGCGGCGCCGGCCGCGCGGTCGCGGGCGACGATGGTCGGCGCGGTCGCGGCGAGGAGCAGCGCCTCGTCGCCCACCTCGGCGGCGCCGTGCCGGGCGGGGTCGACCCGCAGCGGCCCGGCGAGCCGCCCGCCATGCCCGCGGGTGAGGGCGAAGACCGTCTCGCCCCGGTCGGCGAGGCGGGCGAGCAGGTGCCGCGCGAGGATGGTCTTGCCGGCGCCGCCGACCCCGGCATTGCCGGCGCAGAAGACGCGCGCGCCGGAGCGGAATCCCGGCCGGGCGACGCGCCGGGCGGTCAGCGCGCGCGTGATCGCGCCGAGCGGGGCGAGGAGCGGCGCCGGGAAGGCGTCGGTGGTCCAGAAGGCGGGGGCGCGCATCAGGGAGCCTCGTCGAGAACGGTGCGGGCCAGCCGGGCGGGCAGGCCGGCGAGCCCGGCGCAGGCGGCGCGGCCGGATGCGGCCATCGCGGCGCGGCGGGCGGGGTCGTCGAGCAGGGCGGCGACGGCGGGGGCGAGGTCGTCCGGCCCGGCCAGATCGGCGAGGGCGCCGGCCGCGCGCAGCGTCGCCGCGGCTTCGGCGAAATTCGCCAGATGCGGGCCGGTGAGCACCGGGCAGCCGAGCTGCGCCGCCTCGATCATGTTGTGGCCGCCGATGGGGACCAGCGAGCCGCCGATGAAGGAAACGGCGGCGAGACGGTAGAACAGGCCGAGTTCGCCCAGCGTGTCGGCGATGTAGAGCCCGCCGGCGGCGGGCGCCTCGCCGCGCGAGCGCCGGGAAACGGGCAGATCGCCGGCGAGACCGGCGATGGCGTCGGCGCGTTCGGGATGGCGCGGCGCGATGATGGTGACGAGGCCGGGCCGGGTTTCGCGCAGAATGCGATGCGCGGCGATCACCGGCGCATCCTCGCCCGGATGGGTGCTGGCGGCGAGGATGAACGGGCCGGTTGCGGCGGCGGCGAGTGCGGCGCGGGCGGCGGGATCGTCCGGCAGGTCGGGGGCGGCGAATTTCAGGTTGCCCCAGGTCTCGACGCGGGTGAGGCCGAGGCCGCGCAGCGAAGCGGCATCCGGCGCCGATTGCGCGGCGATCAGCCGGAACCCGCCGAACAGGGCGCGGGCGAGGCCGGGCGCGCGGCGCCAGCGCGCGGCGCTGCGGGCGGAGAGGCGGGCGTTGAACAGGAAGCGGGGGATGCGCCGCGCGTCGAGTCCGGCGAGCAGGTTCGGCCAGATCTCGGATTCGAGGAACACCGCCGCGTCCGGCCGCCAATGGTCGAGGAAGCGCGTGGCATGGGCGGCGACGTCGAGCGGGACGAACTGGTGCAGCGCCCGCGCCCGCGATTCGGCAAGGGTGGCGGCGGTGCGGGTGCCGGTGGTCAGCAGCACGGTTGCGCGGTCGGCCAGGGCGTCGATCATGCCGAGGGCGGACATCGTCTCGCCCATGCTGGCGGCATGGACCCAGACGAGCCGGCCCGGCGGCCGCGCCAGCCCGGCGATGCCGTAGCGCTCCGGCAGGCGGGCGGCGATTTCCTTGCCGCGCCGCGCCCGCCGCGCCAGCCAGAACGGCAGCAGCGGGGCGATGCCGGCGGTGGCGAGGCGATAGGCGGTCAGGCCTGCCGGCATCGCGCGAGCGCCTCGTCCAGCGTGCGGCTCATCTCGGCCTCGATCTGCGGCAGCGCGGTTGCCCAGTCGTCCCGGGAGACGGCGATCGGCGCCGAGGCGACCAGCGCGCCGCGGCCGAAGGGCAAAGGCAGGCGCATCGAATCCCAGCTGTCGAGCCCGAAGGCGTGGCTGGTGGCCGCACCGGCGCAGAAGACCGGCGCGCCGGTCAGCGCCGCGAGCTGGGCGACACCCGCCGCCGCCCGCCGCCGCGGGCCGCGCGGGCCGTCCGGCGTGATCACGACCGGATGCCCGGCGCGCACCAGCCGGGCGAGTTCCAGCAGCCCCGCCGCGCCGCCGCGCGACGAGGAGGCCGAGATCGCCTCGAGCCCGAAGCGGCGCAGCGCGTTGACCACGAGCTGGCCGTCGCGGTGGCGGCTCGCCAGCATGTAGGCCGTCGGCGCATCCGCCGGGCGGCGCAGGGCGTGCATCGCCGCGGGCATCGAGGGCAGGCATTCGTGCCAGCAGGCGACGATCGCCGGCGCGCCGCCGCGGAGGACGTCGATGAAGGTATCGGCATCGATCCGCCAGCGCGTCGTCCGCAGGCTGAAGCCGAGGGCGGCGCCGACCATCGCGCCGATCCTGGCCTGGATGGCGGGCGACTGGGTGCGGGACTTGAAGGCGCGGATCATCGCGGTGGCGGTAGCACCTGCCGGGGCGTGCGTCATCCTTGTGCCGGGGCATGGGTGCAGGGCGGCCGGTTCGCGGCAAGCTGGCCGGCGAGATCGCGGAAGGCCGCCTCGCGAGGGTCCGATGCCCGCCAGGCCAGCACGATCGTGCGGCCCGCATCCGGATCGTCGAGCCGGCGGCAGACGACGAGGTCGCGCAGCTCCGGGCGGGCGGAGACGGCGAGTTCCGGCAGCAGGGAATAGCCCTCGCCGGCGGCGATCATCTGCCATAGCGTTTCAAGCCCGGTGGCGTGGCGCGTCACCGGCTTCGCGTCGCACAGCGACAGCGCGTGGTCGCGCAGGCAATGGCCCTCTTCCAGCAGCAGGAGGTCCTGCGTCGGCAGGTCGTCGAGCACCAGCCGGCGCAGTCCGGCGAGCGCGTGTCCGGGCGGGGCGGCGAGCTGGAATGGCTCGAAGAAGAGCGGCGCGGTGCTGAAATGTCCGCGTGGCACAGGGGCGGCGAGCAGCACCATGTCGAGCGCGCCCTCGGCGAGGCGGTCGAGCAGGCGCGCGGTGCGTCCCTCGGCGAGGCGGAGCGACAGCCCCGGCCGCGTTGCGCGCAGCAGCCGGAGCACGAAGGGGAGATAATAGGGCCCGAGCGTCTCGATCGCGCCCAGGCCGACCGTGCCGGCGAGCCCCTGCGGCTGTTCATGCGAAAGGCTGAGCAGATGTCGCGCTTCGGCCATCACCCGTTCGATCTGGGCCAGCAGCGTGACGCCGGCCGAGGTCAGCGTCACCCGGCGGCGGGTCCGCTCGAACAGGGTGACGCCGAGAATGGCCTCGAGCTTGCGGATCTGCTCGGACAGCGCCGGCTGGGACACGCCGCAGCGTTCCGCCGCCTGGCCGAAATGACGGAGTTCGGCGACGGCCTGGGCATATTCGAGATCGCGGAGCGAGAGCCCGGCGAGGGATCGGGGCAGGTCGGGGTGCGGAGACGCCATCGCGGTCGTGTAATCGCAATTTCCGAATGACGGAAGCTTGAGTATCGAGATTGCCTATCGGGAGCCGGACGAGTCCGGCCTGGCCGCTTGAAGCGCCCGGCGCGGCTTCCCATTCCTGAATCATCGATCACGTCGAATAGCGCGAAAGGAGGCCGGGATGGCGGACTGGAATGCAAGGCGGAAAGAGGCGGCGGACATGCTGGGAAGCGAATTCGGCCGCTTCCAGCACGAGTTCGACGATCTGCGCACCAGGCTGGGCCGCCTTGCCGGCGAGGCCGCGCGCGATTTCGGCGACGGACCGCAGAAGCTGACGGAACTGCGCGGCGCGCTCGATGGCCGGCTGGCGGTGATCGAGCGCGAACTCGATGCGCTGAGCCGCGACCTGCGCCTGCAGGGCGGGGCGGTGACCGGGCGGATCGGGCAGTCGGTGCGGGAGAAGCCGCTGGCGGCGCTGGCCGTCGCCGCCGGGCTCGGGTTCGTCGCGGCGCATCTGTTTCGCCGGCGCCGCGCGCGGTGACCCGCGTGCCGCCCCCGGCGGGGCGCTGACGTGCTGCGCTTCCTGACCGAACTCTTCTTCGACGGCGCGACCATGCGGCGGCTCGGCCTGAGGGTCGGGCTCGGCGTTGCCGCCATCGTCGTGCTGCTGATCGGGCTGGTGTTCCTGCTTGTCGCCGCCGAACAGGCGGTGGCCGCGGCGATCGGTCCGGTTTACGCGCCGCTCGTGTTCGCAGGAGCCTGTGTTCTGCTCTCCGCCCTGCTGTATGGGATCGGCACCTATGCCTGGCGCAGCCGGCCGCGGCCGCTCGCCGCCGCGGCACGGGCCGGGGTGGTGCGCGAGGGGTTGGCGGTGTTCGCCGCGCTGTTGCGGCGTGAGCCGGCGAGACTGGTCTTCGCCGGGCTCGTTCTCGGGGCGCTGGCCGAATACCTGCAAAAACGCGAGGACAAACCCGACGAAAATTCGTGATTCGCGGGGAAAGGGAAAACCCGTTCTTGGACTCGGGCCGCGATTGGCGTAAGACGATCCGCATCGTATCCCTTTGCTAAGCGGAGCTTGCCGCATGCTGCGGCTGTCCATGCCTGTCAGAACAGCTCTCTCGCGGCTGACTCTTCCCGTGATGCTGATGATGTCGCTTGCGCTGGTTCTGGCCGGGCGGGCGGATCGCCGTCTCGGCGTGTTCCTCCGCACCCAGGTCGATGACGCGCTTGCGCCGCTCTACCGGGCCGCGGCGGCGCCTGTCCGCGCGGTCGAGACCGATCGCGGCGCGGTCGGCACATGGTTCGACCTGCGCGCGCGGAACGCGGCGCTGCGGGTCCAGAATCACGAATTGCGGCGGTGGCGGGCCGTCGCCCTGGCGCTCGAGGCGCAGAACGAGGCGCTGAAATCCCAGTTGCACTATGTGCCGACGCCGACGCCGAGCTTCTTCACCGCCCGCGTCATTGCCGATCTCGGCGGGCTTTATGCGCGTTCGGTGATGGTGACGCTGCCGCGCCACCCCGGCGATGTCCGCGACGCGGTGGCCATGGACGGCGCCGGCGTGGTCGGCCGGGTGATCGAGGCCGGGTCGCGTTCCGCCCGCGTCCTGCTGATCACCGACCTGAACAGCAAGGTGCCCGTCGCGATCGGGCGGGACGGCGAGCGGGCGATCATGGTCGGGCAGAATACCGCGTCGCCGCGGCTGCTGTACTGGACGCCGGGAAAGCCGCCGCGCGAGGGGGCGATCGTGCTGACCAGCGCCGTCGGCGGCATTTTCCCGAACGGGCTGCCGGTCGGCATCGTCCATTACGCCGGACGGAACGACCCGGAGGTGGTGCCGTTCGCCCGGCTCGACAGTCTGCGGGTCCTGCGCATTTTCGAGTACGGCACCGGCGGCTCGACCGATGTGGCGTCCAACGCAACGATCGCCAAGGCGCGGTGACCCGAAGGCGGGTCCATCGATGATCGACTTCATGGATCTCTGGCGCGCGCTCGACCGGGCGGCGCGCCACATGCTGCCGACCGCGGCGATCGTCGTGGTGATGGTGCTGCTGGCCCTGCCGGGGCTGCTGCCGGCCCAGGCGGAACTGCGCGCCGGGTTCGTCATGTCGTCGGTATTCTTCTGGACGCTGTATCGCCCCGGCGCGTTGCCGGCGCCGGTGGTCGCGCTGATCGGCGTCCTGCTCGGGCTGCTGGGCAACGTGCCGCTCGGCGTCTGGTCGGTCCTGCTGCTGCTGGAACAGGCGGCGGTGGGAATGTCCCGCCGCCTCCTGCTCAGGCAGGGTTTCATGCTGGTCTGGCTGGCCTTCGCCGGCTGCGTCGCGATTGTCGTCGCACTGGAATGGGTGATCCGCGCGACGCTCGATCTCACGCTGCTGCCCATCGCGCCCGCGCTGATGGAGGCGGGGATCAGCATTCTGTTCTATCCGCTGGTGGCGGTGCCGCTGTCGCGCGCGCATGCCGGCCCGGCCGCGCCGGAACAGGCCTGAGGCGGCATGAAGCGCGAACGCCAGTTGCGGCCGATCTTCACCCGCCGGGCCCTGCTGCTCGGGGCGGCGGAACTCGGCGTGTTCGGCCTGCTCGGCCTGCGGCTGTATCGGATGCAGGTGCTGGAGCATGGACGATACGCCACGCTGGCCAAGCACAACTCGATCAACGAACGCCTGGTCGCCCCGTTGCGCGGGCTGATCACCGATCGCTACGGCACCGTCCTCGCCGGCAACAAGCGGCACTGGCGGGCGATGTTCATGATGATCGAGGCGCCGGACCCGCGGGCGGTGGTCGAGCGGTTTTCGCGCATCGTCGGCCTCGATGCGGGCGAAACCGCCCGGATCATGCGCGATCTGGTCGGAAAGCCGCATTACATCCCGTTGCTTCTGAAAGATTATCTCGACTGGAACGACATGGCGCGGATCGAGGTGAACGCGACCGATCTGCCGGGGGTGTTCGTCGATGTCGGCGCATCGCGGGTCTATCCGTTCGGCGCGCAGCTGGCTCATCTCATCGGCTATGTCGCCCGCCCCACCCAGAAGGAAGCCGCCTCCGATCCCGTTCTCGCGCTGCCGGGGATGCGGATCGGCCGCGCCGGCGTCGAGCGGGTGCGCGACGACGTGCTGCGGGGGACGCCCGGGATCGTGCAGACCGAGGTGAACGTGCACGGATCGGTCGTCCGCGTGCTCGACCGCGACAACGGGGTGCAGGGCCGGACGGTGCAGACCACGCTCGACGCCGGGCTGCAGACGATCGCGGCGCAGCGGTTGAGCGGGCAGTCCGGCGCGGCCGTGATGATCGATACGATCAACGGCGAGCTCCTCGCCATGGCGAGCCAGCCGAGTTTCGATCCGTCGCTCTTCGACACGGGCGTTCCCGAATCGGTGTGGAAATCCTGGATGTCGGACCCGCGCCACCCGATGAGCGACCGGGCGACCAGGGGGCTTTACGCGCCCGGCTCGACCTTCAAGCCCTGCGCCGCGCTCGCGGCGCTGCAATGCGGCGCGATCACGCCGGACACGACCTTCTTCTGTCCCGGCTATCTCAAGCTCGGCGATCATGTCTTCTACTGCTGGGATCATTACGGCCACGGCCATGTCAACGTGGTCAGCGCCCTGCAGCAGAGTTGCGACGTGTTCTTCTATCACGTCGCCCTGGCGGTCGGGATCGACCGGATCGCGGCGATGGGGCGGCGCCTCGGGCTGATCGGCAAGCTGCCGCTGGGGTTGCCCGCCGTCTCCGAGGGGTTTCTGCCGACGACCGCCTGGGCGCGGAAGCGCCGGCTGGTCTGGACCAAGGGCAACACCGTCATCCAGGGGATCGGGCAGGGCTATACCCAGGTGACGCCGCTTGGCCTTGCGACCATGACGGCGCGGATCGCCACCGGGCGGGCGGTGGAGCCGCATATCGCGCGCGGAATCGGGCATGATCTGCTGCACGAGGACATGCCGGATCGCTGGCCGCATCTCGGCCTTGACGAGCGTGGCCTTGCCGCGGTCCGCCAGGGCATGTTCGATGTGGTGAACACGCCGAAGGGCACGGGCTATGCCTCGCGCCTCGCCCTGCCGGGCGTGTTCATGGCGGGCAAGACCGGCACGGCACAGGTGCACGACAATACCCAGGCCGAGGAAAAGGCCAATCTGGACGACGCGACGCTGCCCTGGAAGTTCCGGCCCAACGCCTTCTTCATCGCCTTTGCGCCCGTGCACGCCCCCCGCGTCGCCGTGGCGGTGGCGGTCGAGCACGGCAACGAGGGCGCGTCGGCATCGGCGCCGATCGCCCGTGACCTGGTCACCGCCGCATTGACCCGGGACCTGACCGCGGCACCGCCGGGAACCGTGATCGAGGCGCCGCAGGCGAAGCTCGTCGGGGAGGGGCCGGCATGAACACGCTGCTGACCGACAAGACCTACAAGCCCTATTACGAGCGCGGCACCGGCATCGCCGCCAAGCTGCTGCGGGTGAACTGGCTGTTCGTTCTCGCATGCTGCGCGGTGGCGGGGATCGGCTATGCGGCGCTCTATTCGGCGGCCGGCGGCCACGGCCAGCCCTATGCCACGCCGCAGATCGAGCGTTTCTTCGCCGCGCTGATCATGATGATCGCGATCGCGATGGTCGATATCCGGCTGATCGCGAAACTCGCCTGGCCGCTCTACGGGGTGGGCGTGCTGCTGCTGGTCGCGGTGTGGAAATTCGGCCATGTGGGGCTTGGCGCCAAGCGCTGGCTCGACCTCGGTGGCGTGCATGTGCAGCCCTCCGAGCTGATGAAGCTGTTCCTCGCCATGGCGCTGGCATCGTGGTTCCACCGGGCCAGCCACGAACGGGTCGGCAATCCGCTCTTCCTCATCCCCCCGGCGCTCGCGATCCTTGTTCCCGCCGGGCTGATCCTCAAGGAACCCAATCTCGGCACCGCCGTGATCACCATGAGCATCGGCGGCGCGGTGATGCTCGGCGCCGGCGTGCGCTGGTGGAAATTCGCGATCGTGATCGGGCTCGTCGCGGTCATCGCGCCCTTCGCCTATCATCACCTGCACGGCTACCAGAAGGAACGGATCCTCACCTTCCTCCATCCCGGGCGCGATCCGCTCGGTGCGGGGTACAACATCATCCAGTCGAAGATCGCGCTCGGCTCGGGCGGCATGTGGGGGCAGGGGTTCCTGCACGGCTCGCAGAACCAGCTCAACTTCCTGCCCGAGAAACAGACCGATTTCGTCTTCACCATCATCGCCGAGGAATTCGGCTTCGCCGGGTCGCTCGTGCTGGTGTCCATCCTGCTCTCGATGGTGGCGATGGCGACCTATACGGCCCTGCGCTGCGGGCACCAGTTCGGCCGGCTGGTGGCGCTCGGCATCTCGACGAACCTGTTCCTCTACTGTTTCGTCAATCTCGCGATGGTGATGGGCCTCATCCCGGTGGGGGGCGTGCCGCTGCCGCTGGTCTCCTATGGCGGCTCGGCGCTGACCGCGGTGATGCTGGCATTCGGCGTTCTCATGTCGGTGCACGTGCATCGCGACGTCGAGTTCGAGACCGCCGACGCCGATTAGGCCGCGCCTGAAGGCCGCGCGGCCGGATGGCTTCCTGAATCGAAAATGCGTTGCTCACGCGCGGGCCGGCCTGTCGAGGCCGGGTCGCGCATGGGTGGTTCTCAAAACAGGTATTGGTAATACCGAATTCGGTTCCGCATAAAACCTGCACCGAAAATACACCTTTAATACGGTAACCATCCTCCGGCTGCAGAAAGAGATTGCCCATGCCCGCTCCGCTTTCCGACCGCACGATCGCCCTGATCAAGGCCACGGTGCCCGCGCTCGACCAGCACGGCCTTGCCATTACCCGCCGGATGTACGAGCTGATGTTTCGCAACCCGGCGATCGCCGAGCTGTTCAACCAGTCGCATCAGGATGCGGCCGGCGCGCAGCCGAAGGCGCTGGCCGGCGCCGTGCTGGCCTATGCGCGGCATATCGACAATCTCGCGCCGATGGCCGGCGCGGTCGAGCGGATCGCGCAGAAGCATGTCGCGCTGAACATCCTGCCCGAGCATTATCCGCATGTCGCGACCGCGCTGCTCGCCGCGATCGGCGACGTGCTGGGCGATGCCGCGAGCGACGAGGTCCTCGCCGCCTGGGGCGAGGCCTACTGGTTCCTCGCCGAGCTGCTGATCGGCCGCGAGGCCGCGATCTATCGCGATCTCGCCGCCGCGCCGGGCGGCTGGAACGGCTGGCGGGATTTCGCGGTCGAGGAGGTCGTGGAAGAAAGCAGCGTCATTCGGTCGTTCACGCTGGTGCCGGCCGATGGCGGGACGGTGGTGCGCCATCGCCCCGGCCAGTATCTCGGCTTCGCCTTCGACCTGCCGGGCACCGGCAAGCAGCGGCGCAATTATTCGATTTCCTGCGCGCCGAACGACCGTGCCTATCGCATCAGCGTCAAGCGCGAGAAGATGGGCCGGATCTCCAACTGGCTGCACGATCACGCCGTGCCCGGCACCATCCTGCGCGTGGCCGCGCCGGCGGGCGACTTCTTCCTCGATCCCGCGTCGACGGCACCGGTCGCCCTGGTCAGCGGCGGCGTCGGCCTCACGCCGATGGTCAGCATGCTGGAGACCATCGTGGCGGCGTCGCCGGAGCGGCCGACCTTCTGGGTGCATGGCGCGCTGAACGGCCGCGTCCACGCCATGCGCGAGCATGTCCGCGCGCTGGAGGCGCGGGCGCCCGGCGTCTCGACCGCGACGTTCTACGCCGAGCCCGCCGAGGAGGACCGGCCGGGCATCGACTACGATCGCGAAGGGCTCGTCACCGCCGCCTTCCTGCACGCGCACGTGCCGGCGGACACGGTGTTCCATGTCTGCGGTCCGAAGCCCTTCATGCGCGCGGTGATCGGCGGGCTCGCCGGGCTCGGCGTGCCGGAAGAGCGGCTGCGCTTCGAGTTCTTCGGCCCGGCGGACGAACATCCGGCCGCGGTGTTCCAGACGGAAACAGCCTGAGCCCGGCAGTCTCGCTGCCTCTTGTGCCGCCCGGATGCGCGTTGCAGGATGCGCCCGGGCGGCAACGATCCGCCCCATCATGGAGGAAACGAAGATGGCCGGATCACTGCGCGCCGAGATTCCCGTCACCGAACTGCTGAAGGACGATCCGAAGAACTGGGGCCGCTGGGGGCCGGACGACGAGGTCGGCGGCCTCAACTTTCTCACCAGCCAGGAGGTGCTGCGCGGCGTGCAGTCGGTGAAGCAGGGCAAGACCTTCACCCTGCAGATCCAGATGTGCCACCCCAAGGGCGACCCGGTCTGGCCCGGCCGCAAGGACCCGGTGCGGATCAACGTGATGGACAAGGGCCATTACATGTGCGGCAAGGGGCCGGTCTTCCCCGGCCACGCCGAATACGCCGACGACGTGCTGTTCATGTATCTCCAGGGCTCGACGCAGTATGACGCGCTCGGCCATGTCTGGTGCGACGACACGCTCTACAACGGCTATGACGCGCGCACCACCGCGGGCGGCATGACCAAGGCCAGCGTGCTGCCGATCGCCGAGCGCGGCATCGTCGGCCGCGGCATCCTGATCGACATGGCCCGCCATCGCGGCAAACCCTGGCTGGAACGCGCCGAGACCTTCACCCACGAAGACCTCATGGCGGCGGCCGAGAAGCAGGGCACCAGGATCGAGAAGCACGACATCCTGATCATCCGCACCGGCTGGATCGGCTCCTACTACAAGCGCGAGAAGGACGAGTTCTACAAGGATTTCATGGAGCCGGGCCTGACCTACTCGAAGGAACTGGTGAAATGGTTCCACGAGATGGAGATTCCCAATCTCGTCACCGACACGATCGCCAACGAGATCACCGCCGACCCGGTCTCCGGCGTGGTGCTGCCGCTGCACAACGCGCTGATGCGCAATCTCGGCGTCACCTTCACCGAGATCGCCGCCCTCGACGACCTCGCCGATGATTGCGCGAAGGACGGGCAGTGGACCTTCCTCTACACCGCCGCACCGCTCAAGGTCGTCAACGGCACCGGCGCGCCGGTGAACCCCGTCGTGATCAAGTAAGGACGCCTGGATGAGCATCTACGACGAGAAACCCTGGCTCGCGCTCTACGACGCGGGCCAGCCCGCCGAGATCGTGCCCGAGTTCACCGATGCGCTGGCGATGTTCCGCGCCGCCGTGGCGCGGGCGCCGCAGGCGCCGGCCATTCTCTATTTCGACGGCCGGATCAGCTATGCCGAGCTCGACCGGCTGAGCGACGGTCTGGCCGGCTATCTCGCGGCGCACGGCTTCGGCGCGGGCGACCGGCTGGCGGTCTACCTGCAGAACGTGCCGCAATTCGTCATCGCCATTCTCGGCGCCTGGAAGGCGGGGGGAATCGCGGTGGCGGTGAACCCGATGAACCGGGCGCGGGAGATCGGCATCCTGTTCGCCGACTGCACGCCGAAGGCGGTCGTCTGCCACGACACCACCTTCGAGGAGACGGTGGGCGCGCTGGAGCCGGGCCTGCGGCCGCAGATCGTGCTGACCACCTCGGCGCTCGCCTTCCAGACCCGCAACGACAGGCGCCTCTTCGCCGCGACGCAGCGCGTGGCCTGCGCCGGCACGGTCGATTTCGAGGCGGCGATCGCGGCGGGCGGGGCGCTGCCGCCTGCGCCCTCCTACAAGCCGGACGACATCGCCTTCCTCGTCTACACCTCGGGGACGACGGGCGTGCCCAAGGGGGCGATGAACACCCACGGCAACGTCACCTTCAACGCCCAGACCTATCGCGACTGGATCGGGCTGGGCGAGGGCGCGCCGATCCTCGGCATCGCGCCGCTGTTCCACATCACCGGGCTGATCGGCCATATCGCCGCCGCCTTCATCACCGCCTCCCCGCTGATCCTCGCCTATCGCTTCGAGCCGGGCGTGATGCTCGACGCGATCGAGGAACACAAGGCGGCCTTCACCATCGGCGCCATCACCGCCTTCATCGCGATGATGAACCATCCGGACGCGGCCCCCGCCAAGCTCGCCTCGATGACCAGGATCTACTCCGGCGGCGCGCCGATTCCGCCCAGCGTGGTCACCGCCTTCCGCGAGACGTTCGGCCATTACATCCATAACGGATACGGGCTGACCGAGACCAACTCGCCCACGCATGTGGTGCCGCTCTCGCGCGAGGCGCCGGTCGATCCGGCCTCGGGCGCGCTGTCGATCGGGGTGCCGGCCTACAACACCATCTCCTGGATCTGCGACGACGAGGGGCGGGAACTGCCGGTGGGCGAGGTCGGCGAGATCGTCAGCCAGGGGCCGATGATCGTGCCGGGCTACTGGAACAAGCCGGACAAGACCGCCGAGGCGATCCGCAACGGCCGGTTCCATACCGGCGATGTCGGCTTCATGGACAAGGACGGCTGGTTCTACCTGGTCGACCGCAAGAAGGACATGATCAACGCCGCCGGCTACAAGGTCTGGCCGCGCGAGGTGGAGGACGTGCTCTACACCCATCCCGCCGTGCGCGAGGCGGCGGTGGTGGGTGTGGCCGACTCCTATCGCGGCGAGACGGTGAAGGCCGTGATCAGCCTGCGGCCCGGCACCAGCGCGACACAGGAGGAGATCATCGCCTTCTGCAAGGAGCGCATGGCCGCCTACAAATATCCCCGCACGGTGGAGATCATCGACGACCTGCCCAAGACCGTGACCGGCAAGATCCTGCGCCGGGAACTTCGCGGTTAAGGCGAAATTCCCCAGTTGAACTACTTTAGGTAGAATAATATCATGCCGCCCTTACCTTGGAGGGCAGCATGTCGGGCACGTTCCAGATTATCGGGCCGGATGCGATCGGGCTGATCGACGGGTTGGCGCTGTCCTCGGTTGCGGGCGTGCCGCCTTGCGGCTTCTCCCTGGGCGGGCTGGCGGCGGGTGCCCCGGCGAGCGTCACCCTGTCGGGTGCCTACGCATTTTCCGCCAGCAGCGCGGGCGGGGCGACGGTTGCACTGGGCAGCAACGCGATTACCATCAGCGGCACCGCAGCGCAGGTGAACGATGCGCTGGCGAGCCTCGCCATCGGCGCCTCGGCGAGCGGGACCGGCACGCTCGGCGTCAGCGCCACGAGCGGCGGGACGACGCTGGCGACGACCATCGCGGTGCAGGCCCTTGCCGATTCGCCGCCCGCCTTCGTCGCGCCGCCGGCGAGTCTGCCGCTCACCGCCGGCGTCGCGCAGACGCTCGGCCTCGCCATCGCCGACGATCCGGCCGCGCTGCTGGCGGGCTTCGGGCTGGCCGCCGAGACGCTCGCGGTCAGCCTGATCGCGAGTTCCGGCGCGCTGCTGCTCGATGCCGCCGCCCATAACGATGTCGGCGTTGCCGGGAACGGCACCGGCACGCTGGTGCTCACCGCCGCGTCCGGCGATCTCGCCGGCCTGCGCGCCGCGCTCGACGCGGTGCGGCTCGATGCCACCGCGGCCGGCACGCTCGAATACGTGCTCCGCCAGACCGGCGGCCCGCTGCCCGATGCCGTCACCTCCGGCAGCCTGAGCTTCTCCGTCACCGGTTCGGCGGCGACGGGCGGCGAAAGCTGGAACGGCGGCAACGGCGACTGGCAGACCGCGGCGGACTGGTCCGGCGCACAGGTGCCGGGACCGGGGACCGACATCACGATCGGCAACGGCGCGGTGCTCGGCGGATACGGTCTCGGCGCGGTGCTCGACGTGGCGGCCGGCGCGTCGGTCGCGCTCGCGGGGGCGTTCGGCGTTGCGGTGGCGACGCTCGCCAGCGGTGCGACGGCCGCGATCGGCGGCGCGTTGTCGATCGCCGGCGGGCTTTCGCTCGACTCCTCCACCCTCGTCGTCGGCGCGGCGGGCGCGCTGGAGGCCGCCGGCGTCACGCTGTCCTCCGGCGCGGCGCTGGCGGCGTTCGGCGCGCTGTCGATCGACGGGCTCGATTCCGCGGGCGCGGCGCTGCTGCCGGGTGGCGGCACGCTGGGCGGGCCGATCGGCATTCCTGGCGGCGGCGTGGTCGATTTCGCCGGCACGCTCGAGGCCGACGGCGCGGCGCCGAACACCGGGTACAATGCCATCTCGCTTGCCGCCGGCGGCACGCTCGAGGGCGCGGGCCTGCTGATGGCCGGCAATTTCAGCGAGGCGGAAACCATCGTCGGCCCGGGCACGATTCTCGCCCTCGGCCCGGCGCCGCTCAGCATCGCCGCCGGCAGCATCGGCGGTTCGATCGATCTCGCCATCGCGCCGGGGGCGGTGCTGGAGCTCGGCGCCGTGCAGCCGCTCTACGGCGTGTTCAACGCCACGCCGGTCACCGTCGGCGCCGATGCCACGATCAGCTTCGCGCCGGGCGCCAGCGCGGGGCAGGACGGCACCGGGTATGCCAGCACCCTGGGCGAGCAGGGCGGCGTCCTCGTGCTCGACGACCCGACGGATTTCGCCGCCACGCTCGCCGGCTTCCGCCCCGGCGACCGCATCGCCTTTCCCACCCTCACCAACCTGTCGGTCTTCAATGTGTCCCCGACTTCGTTCGAGGTGGCCGGCGTCGTCATCGGCAATACCGCGCAGAGCGAGATCGTCACCATCCATGCCAGCCTGGCCGCCGGCGTGTCGCCGGTGGTGGAGACGGATTCGGCCGGCGATCAAGTGATCGGCCTGCGGGCGAGCAGCGCCGCGCTCACCCTGAACGACGTGCCGGCCGCCGGCGCCTCGATCGAGGCGGTGAACGGCATCGCCACGCCGATCATCGGCCTCGGCCTGCTGGTGCCGAGCGACGGCTCCGCCGGGCTGCAACTGACCGTCAGCGCGAGCCATGGGCAGATCGCCACCGGCGGCGGCGCGGCCGTGGGGTCGCTGGTGCTCTCGGCCGCCAACGCGCTCGACCTGAACGCGGAACTCGCGGCGCTCGACTATACCGCGCCGGCGGGCGGCACGGGCGATGTGCTGAACTTCACCGGCGGCACCGGGCTCGCCGGCCTGAGTGCCGCGATCGGCATCGCGATCGCCCCCGCCGGCACGCTCGACTTCACCGGCGCCAATGGCAGCCTGTTCAATGCCGGGTCGTCATGGCAGGGCGGCGCGCCGCCGGCCAATGGCGATGTCGCGCTGTTCGGCCCCCATGCCGGCGCGCCCCTGCTGGTCGAGGGGCCGGGGGTCGCCGGCACCGTATCGGTTGCCGGAGCCTATGATTTCGCCGGCACGTTCGATCTGCCCGCGAGCGGCGCCGCGCTCGATATCGGCGCCGGCGGCTTCGCCCTGTTCGACGCCAATGCGGCGGCGACGCTCGGCGGCGGCGCGCTGGTCGGCGACGCGCAGGGGACTGGCACCCTGGGCATCGCCGGCACTCTCGATGCGGCGGGAACGATCGATGTCGGCGGCGCGGCAGTATCGGGCAATGACGTCCTTGAGGTGACCGGCAGCCTCGCCGCCGCCGGGCTTGCCCTCGGCACCGCTGCCGCCGGCACGTTCGAGCTGGGTGGCACGGCATCCTTCGGCGCATCGGCGCTGGGCACCGGCGCCCTGCTGCGCGAAGCCGGCACCGCCTCGCTCGCGCTGGGCAGCCTCACGCTCGCCGGCGGCATCGTCTCGCTCGGCAACGCGGCGAGCCTGTCGCTCGGCCCGGCGACGATCACCGCGGGCGATCTCGCGCTCGCGGATGCGAGCCGCCTGGCCGGCACCGGCGGAATCGACCTCGCGGGCGGCACGTTCAGCATCGGCGGACTGGCGGCGGCGTCGTTCGGCACGGGCGGATTCGGGCTGGGCGGCGGCGGGGCGCTGCTGCTCGATGGCACGCTGACGGCCGGCAGCCTGGCGGAGTCGGGGCGTGCGGCGCTGGATGGCGGCACGCTCTCGCTCGCCGGCAGCGCCTCGCTCGCCGCGGGGGCGACGCTGGCCCTGGCCCAGGGCGCATTGCGGGCGGCCTCGCTGACGATCGGTTCCGGCGCCGAACTCTCGGGCTACGGGCTGATCGGCACGTTCGGCGCGCCCGGCCTCATCCCGATCGACGCCGCCGGCGCGCTCGCCGCGTCGGGCGGCACGCTGGTGCTCGGCGGCGCGCTCGCCGGCGGCGCGACCATCGATCCCGGCGCGGCGCTCGACCTCGCCGGCCCGGCCACGGGCGGCACCGTCTCCTTCGCCGGCGCCGACGGCATCCTGACGATCAACGACGTCGCCGCCATGGCCGATCCGGTGGTGAACATGGCATCCGGCGACGCGATCGACCTGATCGGCGTCGCCCCCTCTCTGGTCAGCTACGCCGGCGGCACGCTCGCGGTGAGCGGGCGCGGCGGGTTCGGTCTCGCCGAGGCCGCTGGGCAGGCGGCGATCGCCATCACCGCGGATGGGTACGGCGGCAGCTATGTCACCGTCGGCGGCGCCATGCCCTGCTTCGCCCGTGGCACCAGGCTGCTGACGGCGGAGGGCTACCGCCCGGTCGAGATCCTGCGGCCCGGCGACCGGCTGGTCACCGAGGACGGCACGGCGGAGCCGGTCGTCTGGATCGGCTGGCGCAGCATCGACCTGTCGCGCGATCCCGCCGCCGCGCTGCTGCATCCGGTCGTCATCACGCCCGGCGCGTTCGGGCCTTGCATGCCGTCGCATCCTCTCACCCTCTCGCCGCTGCATGCGGTGTATGCCGATGGCGTGCTGGTGCCGGCGACGCTGCTGGTCAACGAGGCGACCATCCTGCACGACTCCTCACGCTTCGCCGTGACCTATTATCATGTCGAACTGGCCCGGCACGCGGTGATCCGGGCGGAGAACCTGCCCTGCGAGACCTATCGCGACGATGGCAACCGCGACCGCTTCGCCGCCGCCCTCGGCCTGCCGGGCGCGCCGGCGGACTCGTGCCGGCCGGTCGTCACCACCGGCCCGGCGCTGCGCCGGGTGCGCGCGCGGCTGCATCGCCGCGCCCTCGAACTCGACTACCAGATCGTCCACGGCGCCGTGGTCGAGGCGCTGGTGGAGGATGACGCGCCGCCGGTGCAGCCGCGCCGGGGTGCGGGGCGGCTCGACTTCACGCTGCCGGCGCCGGCAGCGAGGCTGGTGCTGCGCGCGCGCGTCTCGCGGCCCGCCTATACCGATCCCGCGTCGGAGGACCGGCGGCGGCTCGGCATCTGCGCCGCCGCGCTGGAAGCCGACGGCGTGCGCCTGCCGGTCTGGCACGGTGCGGGCTGGTACCGCCCGGACGAGGGCGATCGCGGGATGTGGAGCGGCGGGACCGCGGAACTGCTGCTCGACCGCCCGGCACGGCGGATCAGCCTCGATCTTGTCGGCAGCGTGCCGCGCTGGGTGCGGGACCCGGCGGCGCTCGCGCTCTGAGCCGCCGCGGATTTGACATTCGGCGGCCGCCTCTCTATGCGGACCGGCATGGCCGGGAACGTGGACGCACCTTCGGGGTGCGCGCCCGTTCCGTCGCGCATGCGCGACGGAACCTACCGGTGCAACATCAGCGGCACGTCCGCGTCAACAAGAAGGAGTGCGGCACGCATGACCAAGCGTACCGAAAGCAAGTACAAGATCAACCGCCGCCTTGGCGTGAATCTCTGGGGCCGGCCGAAATCCCCGATCAACAAGCGCGAATACGGCCCCGGCCAGCATGGCCAGCGCCGCAAGAAGCCGTCCGACTTCGGCGTGCAGCTGATGGCGAAGCAGAAGCTTCGCGGCTATTACGGCAATATCAGCGAGAAGCAGTTCTACAAGTATTACGAGGAGGCGGTGCGCCGCCGGGGCGACACCTCCGAGAACCTGATCGAGCTGCTCGAGCGCCGGCTCGATGCGGTGGTCTATCGCATGAAGTTCGCGATCACCCCGTTCGCCGCGCGCCAGTTCGTCAGCCACGGCCACGTTCTCGTCAACGGCCGCCGCGTCAACATCTCGTCGTACCAGGTGCGTGACGGCGATGTCGTCGAGGTGCGCGAGAAGTCGAAGCAGCTCGCCATGGTGCTCGACTCGGTGCAGAGCGCCGAGCGCGACGTGCCGGAATATATCGAGGTCGACCACCGCGCGATGAAGGGCACCTTCGCCCGCGCGCCGAAGCTGGCCGACGTTCCCTATCCGGTGCAGATGGAACCCAACCTGGTCGTCGAGTTCTACTCGCGCTGACCCTGCTTCCGGTTTGAAGTCTCGGGGCCTATATCCGCATCGGGTATGGGCCCCGTTTCGTTTTGGCACAAGGAGAGGCGGCATGAACACGACGAAGCGCATCATCGGCCTGGCCCTCGCGCTGGCGCTGGCCGGCAGCCTGGCCGGCTGCGGCCTGTTCGGGTCCGGCGGCGGCGCGGCGGGTTCCGGCAAGACCTATATCGAGATCCCGCAGCAGGGCCGCTGAACCGGCCGCCAATCGCCCGGTTCCGCTCCTGCCCGCCGGATCGGAGGAGCTCGGCCGGCTGATCGAGGCCTATTCGGCGGGCGGGAAGATGCCGGTGCGGACCTCTTCGGCATAGGCGCCGATCGCCTCGCGCACCATCCGCGCCCCGTCGGCATACACCTTGGCGAAACCCGGAACATAGCCGCCGGTCAGCCCCAGCACGTCGTGCATCACCAGGATCTGCGCGTCGGTCCCGTTGCCGGCGCCGATGCCGATGGTGGGCACGCGCACCCGCCTGGTGATCTCGGCGCCGAGTCCGGCCGGGATCGCTTCCATCAGCACCATCCGCGCGCCGGCCTCGGCGAGGGCGGCGGCGTCCTCGATCATTCGCGCCGCCGCGTCCTCAGTCTTGCCCTGCTTGCGGAAGCCGCCGAGCTGGCGGACATGCTGCGGCGTCAGGCCGATATGCGCGCAGACGGGCACGGCGCGGGCGGAAAGGAAGCCGACGGTCTCGACCATCGCCGCCCCGCCCTCGAGCTTGACGATGTCCGCCCCCGCCTTGAGCAACTGGGCGGCGCTCGCGAAGGCCTGGGCAGGGCCGGCCTCGAAACTGCCGAAGGGCAGGTCGGCCATGATCAGGCAGGCGGGCGCGCCGCGCGCGACCATGCCGGTGTGATAGACCATCTGCTCCAGCGTCACCCGCAGCGTGTCGCGCTCGCCCTGGACGGTCATTCCCAGCGAATCGCCGATCAGGATGCCGTCGATCCCGGCGGCCTCGGCGAGTTTCGCGAACGGATAATCATAGGCGGTGATCAGCGCGCGGCGCTCGCCGTTGCGCTTCGCGCGTTCCCACGATCCGATCGATTTGCGGTCGGCCTTCCGATCTGCCGTTTCCATCGCCATGCCTTTCTGTGCTGGGGCGTGCCTGCGCGCGCTCGGGCTCAGCCCGCGCCCTCGGTGATCAGCCGCTCGCCCTCCGCCGTCACCTCGCGCAGCGTGCCGCTCGGAACGTCGAAATAGAAGCCATAGACGCCGAGTTCGCCCGCGTTGTGCGCGGAGGCGATCCAGGGGAAGGTCATGAGATTCTCGAGCGAGACCCGCACGCTTTCGATTTCGGCGCGGCGGGCGGCTTCCACCGGGTCATCGGCGAAGCGCACGGCGCGCTTGCGGGCGGGTTCGGCGATCCGCACCCAGTTCGCCACGAAGTCGCGCGCCTCGGGCGGGGGTTCGTGCAGCAGCGCCGCGATGCCGCCGCAGGAGGAATGGCCGATCACCGCGATGCGCCGCACCCGCAGCACCCGGACCGCGAATTCCAGCGCCGCCGAGGTGCCGTGATTGGCGGTGTCCGGCGCATAGGGCGGCACCAGATTGGCGATATTGCGCACCGTGAACACGTCGCCGGGGGCGCAGTCGAAGATCATCTCCGGCGCGACGCGGGAATCGCAGCAGGCGATCGCCAGCGTGTGCGGCTTCTGCCCGTCGCGCGCCAGGGCCTCCAGGGTTTCCCGCTGCGCCGGCCAGCGCGCCGCGCGGAACCGTCGATACCCTGCCAGAAGCTCTTCCATCCGGGCCCCTCCTCAAGACAGCGTTCCGCTTATCATCCATGCCGCGCTGCGGCAAACATCGTCTCATATCATGACGCGGCGTGGCCGCCTTCGCCGTCCCGACGGAAAGACGCCTGGTCCTGGATGGCCCATGATCGACCGGTTTTCCCCATCTGCGTTCGCGGCTCTCCGAAATGGCGTCTGCACCTCACCGCCACCCTGGCAGATCGCACCCTGGCAGATCGGGGGCCGCATCCGCTGCGGACATCGCGGACCGCTGGCGTCATCGCGTCGCGCCGGGCCTCCCGCCGTTGACAGGCGAGGGGCGATCGAGAAACTGGCGCGCGTGAAACTTTCATCATGGCCCATGATCGGTTGCGGTCGCGGCGCCCGTTTCGAGGAGGGCTGAGCGTGTCGCGTGCGCTGCGGATCGCCCATGGCGACTTTGGCCGGGTCGCCTTGCTCGACATGGACCGCAGCCTGGTGCGCCATGCCCATCCGCATTGCCACGTCCTGCTCAAGCTGGGCGGGGACGACACGAGGTTCGCGGTCGGTTCGAGCCTGGCGCCGCTGACCGATGACCTTGCCGTGCTGGTGAACGCCTGGGAGCCGCATGCCTATGTGCACGATCCATCACGGCGCAATGCGCTGATTCTGGCGCTGTATATCGACCCGTCCTGGCTCCGGCTGGTGCAGGCGGACCGGATCGCGCCGGGAGCGCCGGGATTTTTCCCCGCCTCGGCGGGCCGCATCGATGCCGGCATCCGCCGGCTCGCCCACGATCTTGCCGATGCGATGGTCGACCCGGCGATGCAGGCGGCGGCGCGCGAGGCCCTGCTCTCCGAGCTGATGATTCGCGTCGTCGCGCGGTTCGGGTCCTTGCGGGACCGGCGGGCGATGCTGATCGAGGCGGCCGGCCGCGCCTCGATCGACCATCGGGTGCGCCGCTCGATCGACGCGATGAGGGCGGATCCCGGCGGCGTGCCGGGCATGGAGCGGATGGCCCGGCAGGCCGGCCTGTCGCGCGCGCATTTCTTCCGGCTGTTCGAGCGTTCGACCGGCGTAACGCCGCTGGTCTTCCTCAACATGCTGCGGGTCGAGCGCGCGGTCGACGCGGTGATGAACGCGGATGAGAGCCTCGCCGACATCGGCGAGCGCCTCGGCTTCGGTGCGCCCGCGCAATTCAGCCGCTTTTTCCGCGACCATGTCAGCGTCGCGCCGCGAGAGTTCCGCGCCGTGCTACGCTCCGCCTGACGGCCGATTTTGAGATGATTTGCAAAGTCGCGTGACGCGATGCGGTCGCCAGCCGCGGTCTCGCGGCGCTAGTCTCCGGCCGAGATGAGTGCCGCGATCGCGGCGCCAGGAGGAAACAGGCATGGACACGCAGGCCCGGAAGTCGCTCGGTCGTTCGCTCCCGCGGATCGAGGATGCCCCCCTGCTGACGGGGCGGGGACGTTTCATCGACGATCTGCCGGTCGGCCCGGCAACGGCGCATGCCGCCATCCTGCGCTCGCCCCACCCTCACGCCGCGATCGAGGAGATCGATGTCCGGGAGGCGCTGGCGATTCCCGGCGTCCTTGCCGTGATCACCGGCGAGGATCTCGTGCCGGTCACCGGCGCGCTGGTCGCGAGCGTGCGCGTGCCGGCGGAGGCGCGGGTGATGGCAACCGACCGCGTGCGCTACGTGGGCGAGCCGGTCGCCGTCGCCATCGCCGCCGATCGCTACATCGCCGAGGACGCGCTGGACGCCGTCAGGGTGCGCTACCGCCTGCTCGACCCCGTCGTCGATCCCGAGGCGGCGCTCGCGCCCGGTGCGCCGGTGCTGCACGAGGCGGTTGGGGGAAACCTGCTGAACGAGCGGCATTTTTCCTATGGCGATCCGGATGCGGCGTTCGCGGCGGCGGCGCGCCGAATCACCGTCGTCGCGCGCTATCCGCGCAACACCGGCGCGCCGATGGAAACCTATGGCGTGATCGCGACCTATGACGCGCACGGCGATTCCTACGACGTGCAGGCCAATTTCCAGGGGCCGTTCAGCATCCATGCCGTGCTGGCGCGCGCGCTCAACGTGCCGGGCAACCGCTTGCGGTTGCGGATGCCGCCGGACTCCGGCGGCAGTTTCGGCGTCAAGCAGGGGGTGGCGCCCTATGTCGTGCTGATGGCCGCCTGCGCCCGGCTGACCGGGCGCCAGGTGAAATGGATCGAAGACCGGATGGAGCATCTCGCCGCGTCGGTGTCGGCGACCAACCGGGTGACGCGCCTTCACGCCGCCGTCGACGCCGAGGGGCGGATCCTCGCGCTGGACTGGGACCAGCTGGAAGACTGCGGCGCCTATCTGCGCGCCCCGGAACCCGCGACCCTCTATCGCATGCACGGCAACATGACCGGGGCCTACGACATCCGCAACGTGCGGATCCGCAACCGGGTGGTGGCGACCAACAAGACGCCGACCGGCCTCGTGCGCGGCTTCGGCGGCCCGCAGGTCTACTATCCGCTGGAGCGGCTGATGCAGCGGATCGCGGTGGAGCTCGGGCTCGATCCGGTCGAGGTGACGCGGCGAAACCTGATTCCGGCCGGCGCCTTTCCCTATCGCACGGCAACCGGCGCGCTGTACGATTCCGGCGATTACCGCGGCGCGTTCGACCGCGCGCTGGACGCCGGAGGATACGCCTCGCTGCTCGAACGGCGCGCGGCGGCGAGGGCGGCGGGGAGGCTGTACGGCATCGGGCTCGCCGTGGTGGTCGAGCCCAGCGTCTCCAACATGGGCTATGTCACGACGGTGCTGACGCCGGAGGAACGGCGCCGCGCCGGGCCCAAGAACGGCGCGCAGGCCAGCGCGACGGTGGCGCTCGACCCGCTCGGCGGCGTTTCGGTCCATGTCGCCTCGGTGCCGCAGGGGCAGGGGCACCGGACCGTGCTCGCCCAGGTCGTGGCCGACGAGTTCGGCCTCGATCCGGCGGACATCATGGTGGTGACCGACCTCGATACCGCCAGGGATGCCTGGTCGATCGCCTCCGGCAATTATTCCAGCCGCTTCGCGCCGGCGGTCGCGGGCACGGCGGCGCTCGCGGCGCGGCGGCTGCGGGCCCGGCTTGCGGCGGTCGCCGCCGGACAGCTGAACGTGCAGGCCGGCGAGGTCCGCTTCGCCGCAGGCCGGATCTTCGCCGCGGGCAATCCCGGCAACGGCGTCTCCTTCGGCCGCATCGCTGCCGCCGGCCACTGGGCGCCCGGGACGATCGATGCCGAACTCGGCCAGACGCTGCGCGAGACCGTATTCTGGACACCGCCCGAACTCGCCGCGCCCAATGATGCGGACGAGGTGAATTCCTCGCTCTGCCACGGCTTCATCTTCGATTTCTGTGGCGTCGAGATCGAGCGGGCGACGGGCCGGGTGCGGATCGACCGCTACGTGACCATGCATGATTGCGGCACGATCCTGCATCCCGCGATGGTCGACGGGCAGATCCGCGGCGGGTTCGCGCAGGGGCTCGGCGCGGCGCTGCTGGAGGAGCTGGCCTATGGCGACGACGGCGCGTTCATCTCGGGCACCTTCGCCGACTACATGCTGCCCTACGCGACCGAGGTGCCGCCGATCGAGATCCTGCACGAGGAAACGCCATCCCCCTTCACGCCGCTCGGCGCCAAGGGGGTCGGCGAGGGGAACTGCATGTCCACGCCGGTCTGCATCGCCAATGCGGTGGCCGACGCGCTGGGCGTTGCCGAACTCCATCTGCCACTGACCCCGTCGCGGCTGCGCGCCCTGCTCGGCGAGGCGGAGCCGCCCCCCGCGAACCGTCCCGCAGGCCCTGTCGCCGGCGAGGAGCCGCGGGCGGGCGCGCGGCTTTTGCGCGGAAGCGGGGATACGTCCGTCGGCGCGCCGCCCGCCACGATCTGGGCCATTCTGCTCGATCCGGACGAACTTGCCGCCCTCATCCCCGGCGCGCATGGCGTGCGGCGCGTCGGCGCCGACGGGTTCGCCGCCGAGGTGACGCTGGGCGTCGGGCCGGTGAGGGGGCGTTACAGCGCGTCGATCCGGCTTTCCGGTCTCGACGAGCCGCGGGAAGCGACGCTGTCCGGCACGATCGAGGGGGCGCTGGGGGGCGGTGCCGGCAGCGGCCGGGTCCGGCTCCTGCCCGAGGGCGCGGGCGGCACGCGGATCGAATACGAGTACGAGGTGCGGATCGGCGGCCGGGTCGCCGCGGCGGGGGACCGGCTGCTGGCGGGGGCGAGCCGGGTCGTCATCGGCGCCTTCTTCGAGGCGCTGGCGCGCCGCGCCGGCGGGGCCGGGGCGCGGCCGGGCTTCTGGAAACGGCTGCTGCGCATGCTGGGAGTTGGCCGATGAAGCCCGCGCCGTTCGCCTATTGCCGCGCGGGGACGCTGGATGAGGCGCTGGACGCGCTGCGGACCCACGGGGCCGATGCGCGGGTGCTGGCCGGAGGACAGTCGCTGGTCGCGATGCTGAACATGCGGCTGGCCCGGCCGCAGGTTCTGGTCGACATCATGCGGATCGGCGCGCTGGCCGAGGTGCGCCACGCGGGCGGGCAGCTTCGGATCGGCGCCGGGGTGCGGCAGGCGGCGCTGCTGGCGCGGCCCGGCCTTGCCGGCGAGGCGCCGCTGCTCGGTCTCGCGCTTCCCTGGGTCGGCCATTACCAGACGCGCGCGCGCGGCACCGTTTGCGGCTCGGTCGCCCATGCCGATCCGAGCGCCGAAATTCCGCTCTGCCTGCTGGCCCTCGACGGCGCGGTGCATCTTCGCAGCGCGGCGGGCGCGCGCGTGATCGGCGCCGCCGACTTCTTCCTCGGCACGATGCAGACCGCACGGCGTGACGACGAGCTGATCGAGGCGGTCAGCCTGCCGGATGCCTTGTCCGGGCGGCGCTGCGGCTTTGCCGAAATCGGCCGCCGGCATGGCGATTTCGCCATCGTCGCGGCGGCGGCGGTGGCGACGGCGGACGGTGTGCGCCTCGCGATCGGCGGCGTCGCCGACCGGCCGGTGCTGCGCCTGCTGCCCCGCATCGGCGGCACGGCGCTCGACGACGCCCTGAATGACATCGCGTGGTCGCTCGATGCGAGGGCGGATTTCCACGCCGACGCGCGCTACCGGCGCGACCTGGTCCGCCATCTCGGCCGACAGGTCATCGGGGAGGCCCTGGCATGACGATCCTGACCGCCGACGAACGTCACGAGATCCGCTTCACCCTGAACGGGCGCGAGGTGGTCGCCGCCGCGTCGCCGCGCACCTCGCTCGCCGACCTGCTGCGCCACGGATTGGGGGCGACCGGAACGCATGTCGGCTGCGAGCACGGCGTCTGCGGCGCCTGCACCGTGCAGATCGACGGCGCGCCGGCGCGGGCCTGCCTGACCCTTGCGCTGCAGGTCGAGGGCTGCGCGGTGCGGACGGTGGAAGGCCTGGCGCCGCGGGCGGGACGGCTCGGCGTGCTGCAGGAGGCGTTCCGCCGCCATCATGCGCTGCAATGCGGGTTTTGCACCGCCGGCATCCTGATGTCGCTCGATGCCTTCCTGCGCGCCGCGCCCGACCCGACGCCGGAGGCCGTGCGGGAGGTCGTCGGCGGCCATCTCTGCCGCTGCACCGGCTATGCGCCGATCGTCGCGGCGGCGCTCGATGCGGCCGCATCCCTGCGCGGCGCGCCGGGGGAGGGCGGCGATGTTTGATCTCGCCACGAGCTTCCGCGCGAGTGCGGCCCGCGACCCCTCGGCGATCGCCATCGTCGATGAGGGCGTCCGCCTCTCCTATCGGGACTGGCTCTCCAGGATCGAGGCGGTGGCGCGCGGCCTCGCGGCGCTGGGCTTGCGGCCGGGGGAGCGGATCGTCACGGCGCTGCAGAACCGCTGGGAGGCGGCGACGCTGCATTGGGCCTGCCAGTTCGCCGGGCTGGTGATCACCCCGGTCAACTGGAGGATGACCGGCGACGAACTCGGCTTCGTGGTGGAGAATGCCGGCGCGCGGGCGCTGGTCACCGAGCCGGTGTCGCACGCGGCCGGTGACGCGGTGGACGCCGCCGGCCTGCTCCGGATCGGCGTGGATAACGCCGCATCGGCCGGGATCGGCTTCCGCGATCTCGCCGGCGATGGCGCGCTGCCGGACGTCTCCGCGGACGCGCTGTCGCTGATGCTCTACACCTCCGGCACGACCGGGCAGCCCAAGGGCGTTCCGCGCCGCCACCGCACCGAGCGCGCCGCGGCGATCGCCCATGTCGCGCAGAACCTCTACCGCGCCGGCGAACGCACCCTGGGCGTGATGCCGCTCTATCACACCATGGGCGTGCGCTCGCTGCTCGCCATGTCGCTCATCGGCGGCTGCTTCGTCTGCCTGCCGCGGTTCGATCCGGCGCGCGCGCTCGGCCTGATCGAGCGGGAGCGGATCACCAATCTCTACCTGGTGCCGACGCTGTATCACGACCTGCTGAACCATCCGGCCTTTGCCGCGCACGACGTGTCCTCGGTCCGCAAGCTCGGCTTCGCCGGCGCCTCGATGACCGACGGGCTGCTGCGGGCGCTCGACGGCGCATTCCGTCCGGACCTGTTCGTCAACCATTACGGCTCGTCGGAGATCTACACCTTCGCGATCGACCAGGATGCCGTGCGCAAGCCCGGTTCGGCGGGGCGGGCCGGGATCAACCAGCGTCTGCGCGTCGTGCGGATCGGCCCCGGCGATCCGGACGCGCAGGTCGCCCAGGGGCAGGAGGGCGAGATCATCGCCGATGCCGCGAGCGACGAGGCGTTCGAGGGCTACTGGCGGCGGCCGGACGCCGACGCGCGCGCCTTCCGCGGCGGCTGGTATTTCACCGGCGACACCGGATATCTCGACGCGGAGGGCGACCTCTTCGTCACCGGCCGGGTCGATGACATGATCATCACCGGCGGGGAGAACGTGTCGCCCGTCGAGATCGAGAGCTGCCTGTCGCTGCATCCCGCGGTGTCCGAGGTCGCGGTCGCCGGGCTGGCGGACGAGCGCTGGGGCCGGATCGTCGCGGCCTTCGTGAAATGCCGCGCCCCGGTGGCCGCGGAAACGCTCGATGCGCATTGCATCGCCTCGGGCCTCGCGCGGTTCAAGCGCCCCCGGCGCTATGTCTTCGTGACGGAGCTGCCGAAATCGCCCGTCGGCAAGCTGCTGCGGCGCAAGCTGGTCGCCGGCGACTACGCCCTCGATCCATCGTGCCTCTCCGGGCCATCCACCTCCAGGGAACCGAATCCATGACCGACCAGCCTGATCCCCGCCTCGCCCGCCTCGACGGTTTCCGCGTCGAGATCGACGCCGACCGCGCGCGCGCGGACATCGTCCTCGCCCGGCCGCCGATGAACACGATCTCGATGCCGCAGCGCGACCAGTTGCGCCACGCCTTCGAAGCCCTCGACGAGGACGGGCGGGTGAGGGTCATCGTGCTGCGGGCGGATGGCGAGCATTTTTCCTCGGGCGGCTATATCCGCGGCTTTCTCGAGGCATCGCCCGAGCATGTCTCGAAACTGGCATGGAACATCGCCGCGCCGGCACGCTGCTCGAAGCCGGTGATCGCCGCGAACCGCGGCTACACCTTCGGCGTCGGCTTCGAGATCTCGCTGGCCTGCGATTTCCGCATCGTCTCCGAGACCTGCCAATACGCGCTTCCCGAGCAGAAGCTCGGCCAGATCCCCGGTTCCGGCGGCTCGGCGCGCCTGCAGAAGATCGTGGGGATCACCCGGACGAAGGACATCGTCATGCGGTCACGGCGCATCTCCGCCCGCCAGGCGCTGGACTGGGGCATCGCCACCGAATGCGTGCCCGATGATCGCCTCGAGGCCGCCGTCGACGCGCTGGTGGACGAGCTTCGCGCCTTCGCCCCGCTGGCGCAGCGAACCGCGAAGCGGCTGTTGAACGAGACGGAGGACGCCCTGCTGACGACCGCGATCGAACTCGAGGGGCATTGCTACAGCCGGCTGCGCCAGTCCGATGATTTCCGGGAGGGTGTCGAGGCCTTCCACGAAAAGCGCAAGCCGAATTTCACCGGAAGCTGACGTCTTGCTTGCGGAAGAATCCGGAGGCAGAAAGACAAGGGAAGTTCGGCGCGGGGCGAATTTCCCCGCTTGCCGGGCGGCCTCGCTGACATTCAAGAACAGACATTCCGGAGCGCCGAAACCAATGATCCGATCCGTCAACCGAGCCGCCGCCGCGGCGATGTGCGTCGCCATGCTCGCCGGCTGCAGCCAGCAATACGCCGCGAACAATCCGGGGGCCACGAGTGCCGCGACGGGGGCCGGACTCGGGGCCGCGGGCGGCGCGCTGATCGGCGCGCTGGCGAGCGGCGGCCAGGCCCGCGGCACCGTCATCGGCGCGCTGGGTGGCGCTGCGGCCGGCGCGCTCGGCGGCTATCTCTGGAACCAGCATCTCGAGGCGCAGAAGCAGGCGCTGCAGCGCACCGCGCAGGGAACCGGCGTGCAGGTCAGCCAGACCGCCGACAACCGGCTGAAGCTGAACGTGCCGGCCGATGCCGGCTTCGCCACCGGCAGCGCGACGCTGAACCCGCGCCTCTACCCGATCCTCGACCAGCTCGGCCAGGGCCTGCAGCAGAACCCGACCGAGACGGTGCAGATCATCGGCTATACCGACAGCACCGGCTCGAACGCGATCAACTACCCGCTCTCGGACAATCGCGCCGCGAGCGTGAAGACCTATCTCGTCTCGCGCGGGATCAGCGGGCAGCGCATCGCCACGCGCGGCATGGGGCCGCAGGATCCGGTCGCCAGCAACGCGACGGCCGCCGGGCGCGCCGCCAACCGGCGGGTCGACATCTATGTCGCCTTTCCGCCGCAGCCGGCCGGCTGAGCGGCGCGCCGCATGAGCGAAGAGTCCGGACGCTTCCTCGCCCTCGTGGGCAGCTATCGGCTGGCCCCGGAGGATGCGCCGGCCTTCGCGGAGATCGCGCGGCGCTGCGTCGCCCTCACCGTGGTCAAGCCGGGCTGCCTGTATTTCACCATCGCCGAGGACGTTTCGGTGCCCGGACTCTTTCATCTCTCGGAGGGATGGGCTGACCGGGCCGCCCTCGATGCGCATCTCTCCAGCGCGGATTTCGCGGCGATCCTGGCGGAGGCCGGGCGATTGCGCGTTCTCGGCCGCACCGCCTTCGTGGCGGAGGCGAGCGGCCGGCGGTCCCTGTTCTGACCGCCCGGCACGGCCGGGGGTTGCGCGATCCCGTCTGTACCGATAGGTATCGAGAATACCAATCGGTACAGGAGAGACGCGGATGAGCATTATCGCCCCACCCTTCACGCGGGACAGCGCGATCCGGAAGGTTCGCCTCGCGGAGGACGGCTGGAACGGCCGTGACCCGGAAAAGGTCGCGCTGGCCTACACGCCCGACAGCCGCTGGCGGAACCGCGCCGAATTCGTCAGCGGCCGGGCCGAGATCGTCGCCTTCCTGACCCGCAAATGGGCGAAGGAGCTCGACTATCGCCTGATCAAGGAATTATGGGCCTTCGGCGAGGACCGCATCGCCGTCCGCTATGCCTATGAATGGCACGACGACAGCGGCAACTGGTTCCGCTCCTACGGCAACGAGAACTGGGAATTCGACGCCGCCGGGCTGATGCGGCGGCGCTTCGCCTGCATCAACGACCTGCCGATCGCCCCGGCCGAGCGCAAGTTCCACTGGCCGCTCGGGCGCCGCCCGGATGATCATCCGGGCCTGTCCGATCTCGGGCTCTGAGCCGGCGGCGCGGCCATGCGGACGATCAACCAGCGCGCCGACGTCGTGCCGCTGCTGGGCGAGGTGTTCCGCGAGTTCGGCTACGAGGGCGCCTCGCTGAGCCGGATCACCGGGCGGACGGGCCTTGGCAAGGGCAGCCTCTACCACTTCTTTCCCGGCGGCAAGGAGGAGATGGCGCAGGCGGTGCTCGCCGATGTGGACGCCTGGTTCGAGCGCCACGTCTTCGCGCCGCTGCGCGACGAGGCGCCCGAGGTTGCGCCCGGGGCGGCCATCGAGGGGATGTGGGATGCCGTGACCGCCTATTTCCGGTCCGGCGCGCGGATCTGCCTGGTCGGCGCCTTCGCGCTCGACGGCACGCGGGACCGGTTCGCCGATGCCGTCTCCGGATATTTCGTCCGGTGGATCGCGGCGTTGCGCGACGCGCTGGTGCGGCGGGGCTGGGCGCCGGCCGAGGCCGCCGCCCGCGCCGAGGAGGCCGTGCTCGGCATCCAGGGCGCCCTCGTGCTGGCGCGGGCGACCGGCGATCAGGCGGTGTTCGTCCGGGCGATCGAACGGCTGCGGCTCCGGCTGCGGCCGGCGGCGCAATCGTGACATGACAGTTTCGCGCCGGCGCGGTAGGGTTTCGCGGTCATGAAGGACATCGCCGCGCTGAAGCTCTACACGCGGGTCGCGCGCCTCGGCAGTTTTTCGGCGGCGGGCAGGGAGAGCGGCATGTCGCAGCCGCAGGTCTCGCGCATGATCGCCGAACTCGAACAGGAACTCGGCGCCAGGCTGCTGTCGAGGACGACGCGGGCGGTGGTGCCGACCGAGGCCGGCAAGGCGTTCCTCCTCCGCATCGAGGCCATTCTCGCCGCGCTCGACGAGGCCGGCCAGAGCGTGCGCGAGGGCGGCGAGTTCCACGGCATGTTGCGGCTCAGCATGCCGACGAGTTTCGGCATCCATGTCGCGATTCCGCGCCTCGCCGATTTCGCCGCCCGGCATTCGCGGCTGCAGATCCACCTCGAACTCGACGACCGGCGGCAGGACCTGGTGCGCGAGGCGGTGGATGTCGCGATCCGGATCGGCGCGCTGCCGGATTCGGCGAGCGCCACCGCCCGGCAGATCGCGCTGGTCTCCCGGGTGATCGTGGCCTCGCCGGCCTACCTGGCCGCGAACGGCGCGCCGGCGCGGCCCGAGGATCTGGCGGGCCACCGGATCATCCGCGGCGCCGCCGCCGCCAACCCCCTGGCCTGGACCTTCGAGCGCGACGGCGAGAGCATCGCGGCACGGGTGCAGCCGCAGTTCACCACCAACGATAACGAGGGGGCGATCGTCGCCGCCATCGCCGGGCTCGGCATCACCTCGACCGGCGAATGGGAGTGCCGGCGGGCGCTGGAGGACGGCTCCCTCGTGCGCCTGCTGACGGACTGGACGATGGCCGACGTTCCCGTGCACGCCTATTTCCCGATGGGCCGGAACACCCGCGCCGCGGCGCGCGCGCTGATCGACCATCTGCGGGACGGGATCGCGGCGGACGGGCGGGGCTGACCCGGCCGCGCCGATCAGACGATGATGTCGGCCAGCGGCGGCGGGGCGGCGAGCGCTGCGGCGACGGCCTTCAGGCTCGTGCGCAGCGCCTCGCGCGTGGCCGGCGCGCCGAGGCCGAGGCGCACCGCCTCCGGCGCGGTGCCGGCGGCGAAGGCGTCGCTGCCGACGGCGCCGATCCCGGCCGAGCGCAGACGGTCGATGAAGGCGCTGCGGGTCCAGGGCGGGTCGAGGGGCAGCCAGGCGTGAAACGCGTCCTCGGCGGTGCGCAGGCCCGCCTCCGGCAACAGCGCGCGCAGGATCTGCCGGCGCGAAGCGGTTTCCCGGCGAATCGCCTCGCGCACCGCCTCCGCCGTGCCGTCCCCGATCCAGCGCGTCGCGATCGCCGCCGTCAGCGGCGAGGCCATCGACGTGGTCGCCCGGATCGCGGCGGCAAGCCGGTGCGCGGCCGCGGCGTCGGGCGGGACGACATAGGCGAGGCGCAGCGCCGGGGACAGCGATTTCGCCACCCCCGCGATGTAATAGGAAATGGAGGGCGCGAAGGTGGCGAGCGGCGGCGGCGCGCTGCGCGGCAGCATGCCATAGGCGTCGTCCTCGACGATCGCGATGCCCTGCGCCGTCGCGATGGCGGCGATCGCGGCGCGGCGGTCCGGGGGCATCGTGGCGGTCGTGGGGTTGTGCAGGGTCGGCGTGCAGTAGAGCAGCTTCGGCCGGTGCGCGCGGCAGGCGGCCTCGAAGGCGTCGGGCAGCAGCCCGTCCGCATCCATGGCGACCGGCACCAGGCGAAGGCCGCGATGGGCGGCCAGCGCGCGGAAGCCCGGATAGGTGAGATCCTCGACGCAGACGGCATCGCCAGGCGCGGCGAGCAGGCCGGCGATCGCGAGCAACGCGCCCTGCGCGCCGGGGCAGAGCAGCACGCGCTCGGGCGGCAACGGGCCCATCCGGTCACGCAGCCAGTGCGCGCCGGCGGCGCGGTCGGCCATGGCGCCGCCGATATCCTGATAGCGCAGCAGCAGGTCGAGCCCGGCCTCCGCCCCGAGCGCCGTGACATCCCGCCAGAGGCGCGCCGCCAGCGCGGGGTCGTCGAAGCACGGCGGCAGGTTCATGCTCATGTCGATCAGGCCGCCGGCGGTGGCGGCCGCGCGCGGCGGCGGGATAATCCTGACATAGGTGCCGAGCCCCACCCGGCCCTCGATCAGCCCGCGGCGCGCGGCCTCGGCATAGGCGCGGGTGACGGTCGTGAAATCGATCCCGATCGCGGCGGCGAGGCGGCGCTGGGTCGGCAGGCGGTCGCCCGGCCTCAGCGCGCCGGACCGGATATCGGCCTCCAGCGCCGCGGCGATCGCGAGATAGATCGGCCCGTCCGGCTTGCGGATATCCGGCAGCCAGGCGGGGGGCATGTCACGGTCCGTCATGGTCCGGCTCTCGTTCCATATATATGTATCCCCGCTTCCTTACCCCCGCCCGTGGCCTGAGGCAATCGCGGCGTCCCGCATCTTCTGCCATGCCGCGCTGGCGGGCCTTCCTCGGGTCATGCGGGAATCGCCGTGCTGCTGCCGGCATCTCCGCGTTGGTTCCCGGCAGGAAAGCATATATATGCCAATCCATCGATATTGCATGGACGATTGCCATAGCGAGATCCATGCGGCGGAGACAGACATGACCCAGCTGACGGAACCGGCGGCGAGTGCCCCCGGCATGGCGCGGCGGCCCCGCGCGCGACTCGATGTGCCGTGGACCACCGTGCTCGGGCGCGGCCTGGCGATGCGCTGCCCCTCCTGCGGCGAGCGCCCGGCATTCGACGGATACCTGCATGTGCGGCCGCATTGCGAGGCGTGCGGCGCGCCGCTCGGCCGGGTGCCGTGCGACGACGCACCGCCCTACCTGACGCTCGTCGTCGTGCTGCATGTCGTCGTCGCGGCCGCGGTCATCCTCGACCGCGGCGGCAGGATGCCGTCCTCGACGCTGCTCGAAATCTTCCTGCCGCTGACCCTGGCGCTGATCCTCCTGCTGCTGAGGCCGATCAAGGGAGCGACGCTGGGCGTGCTGCTCAAGGTCGGCATCCTCCGGCCGGCGCCGGCGGCGACGGGCGCGGGTAGCGCGGGCGCGTGACGTTCGCGCGGCGTGGCGGGTTCGCCTCGCTCGGTGCCATCACGCGGCAATGGGGCGCGCCGCACCGCCCGCCGCTGCCCGGCATCGTCTGGATCGGCGGGCTGCTCTCGGCGCTGGCCTGGCTCGGCGGCCGCCATCTCGGCCTTTTGCTGATCCCGCCCTTCGCCGCCACCATGACGATCGTGCTGTGCCTGCCGGATGCCGCGGTGGCGCAGCCTTTCGCGGTGATCGCCGGCTCGACCCTCGGCACGCTGATCGGCACCGCCGCGGCGGCCGGACTGGGCCCCGGGCCGCAGACCGCGGCATTGGCCGCCGTGGCGGCGCTGGCGGTGCTGCCCCGGCTGCGCGCCTATCATCCGCCCGGCGTGGCGCTCGCGCTCTATCCCGCGCTGCTGCATCCGGGGCCGTGGTTCGCCGCCGCGGTGGTGCTGCCCTTCACCCTCGCGGTGGTGGCTTCGGCGTCGCTGCTGAGCCGGTGGGTGGCATCCTGGCCGGCCTATCCGCTGCCGCTGCGCCCGCGCCAAAGGTGCATCGCGCGCATCGCGAGGTAAGGTTTCATTAATGATAGTGCTCTAGCCCGGGCAGCGAACCAGCTTGCCATGGGGTGCCGCCGACCGTGTTCAGCATCAGGAAATCCAAAGACGCTCTGCCGCTCTCGAAGGATGCCGGCATGTTGCTTGCCGCGCTGCAACAGATCAGCGTTCCATTGTTCGTGCTCGGGCGCGACGGCGCCGTGGTGTTCTGGAATCCCGCCTGCGCCGAACTGACCGGCCTTGCCGCCGCCGAGGTGATCGGCACGAAGGAGCACTGGAAGGGATTTTACCCGGCGCCGCGCCCGTGCATGGCGGATCTCGTGCTGTCGGGCAATGGCGGGCAGGCCGGCCAGCTCTACGCGCAGAACAGCGGCGGGCAGGACGGCCGGATGAGCGCCGAGAACTGGTGCGACATGCCGTTGACCGGCCGCAGGCGCTATCTCGGAATCGATGCCGGGCCGATCCGCGATGCGGAGGGGAACACGGTGTTCGTGGTCGAGACGCTCAAGGACATGACCTCGGCGAAGCAGGCGGAACTGGACCTCGCCGCCGAGCGCGAGCGGGTGATGGGCGCGCAGGCCGCCGTCGTCACCGCGATCGCCGACGGGCTGCGGAACCTCTCGGCGGGAATCCTGACGTTCCGGATCACCAGGGCCCTGCCGGCGGAGTATGAAACGCTGCGGGTCGATTTCAACAACTCCATCGAGAAGCTGCAGCGAACCCTGTCGCGCATCGACCAGGACGCGCAGCACGTCCTGGCGGCGACCGGCGAGATCGCCCGCGCCTCGGGCGACCTGTCGCAGCGGACGGAACGGCAGGCGGCGAGCCTCGAACAGACGGCCGCCGCCGTCGAGCAGATCACCGCGACGGTCCGCACCACGGCGCAGGGCGCGGCCGAGGCGGGGGCGGCGGTCAGCCAGGCGGAGGCGACGGCGCGGCATTCGGCCACGGTCGTCGAGGACACCGTGGCGGCGATGAACCGGATCGAGACCTCCTCGAACAAGATCACCAACATCATCGGCATCATCGACGAGATCGCCTTCCAGACCAATCTCCTGGCGCTCAATGCCGGGGTCGAGGCGGCGCGCGCCGGCGATGCCGGGCGGGGCTTCGCCGTCGTCGCCACCGAGGTCCGCGCCCTGGCGCAGCGCTCGGCCGACGCGGCGCGGGAGATCAAGTCGCTCATCCTCGCGGCGTCCGGCGAGGTCAAGGCCGGGGTGAACCTCGTCGACGAGACCGGCAAGGCGCTGCAGCGGATCGGCGGGGAAATCGGCACCCTGAGCCGCCTGATGGGCGACATCACCGCCTCGGCGCGGGAACAGGCGACCGGGCTCGCCGAGGTGAACGCCGCCATCAGCGAGATGGACCATGTGACGCAGCAGAACGCGGCGATGGCCGAACAGGCGACCGCCGGCTGCCGCAACCTCTCCGAGAAGGCGTCGCGGCTGTCCGGCCTCGTGGGCGAATTCCGGATCCGCCAGCCGGGCGAAGCGGCCCCGGCCGGCGCGGACGCGATGCACGCCGCCTGAGCGCCGCCGCCGGGCCGGTTGTCCGCCCCCGCGTTTCGGACCATCATCGGCCATGGACTCGCCACGTTTCGAACTGACGGCGGACATCCTGCTGCGCGCCTATCGGTTCGGCCTGTTTCCGATGGCCGAGCGGCGGAATGCGGCGGACCTGCATTTCCTCGATCCCGAGCGGCGGGGCGTGCTGCCGCTGGAGGCGTTCCACCTGCCGCGCCGGCTCGCGCGCACGCTGCGGAACACGAGCCTCGACATCGTCTCCGACCGGGATTTTCCCGCGCTGATCGCCGCCTGCGCCGCGCGCCGGCCGGTGCGGCCGGAGACCTGGATCAACGAGGAGATCGAGCGCCTCTTCGTCGACCTGCACCGGCGCGGCCATGCGCACAGCGTCGAGGTCTGGCAGGGCGGGGAACTCGTCGGCGGGTTGTATGGCTTGGCGATCGGCGGCGCCTTTTTCGGCGAGAGCATGGTCTCGCTCGTGCGGGATGCCTCGAAGCTCGCGCTGGTGCACCTCGTGGCGCGGCTGCGGCTGGGCGGGTTTTCATTGCTGGACACGCAGTTCCTGACCGCGCACCTGGCCCGGTTCGGGGCGTTCGAGATCGGCCGCGCCGCGTATCACGCGCGCCTGGCCGAGGCGGTGGCGCGGCCGGCGCGCTGGATCGCCGATCCGGCGCCCGCCGTCATCGAGGCCGAGATCGCCCGCCTGCGGCTCGCGGAGACCGACGCCGAAGGGTGACAAGGGCCGGCCGCCACCAATCCGGGCCTCGGCCCTCCCTTCCGGCCGGGCCGGCAGCGGTCTATCCTGCCATGCTGCGGTCATGCATGGACCGCCGAAGCGGGAACCGCCATAAGGGCGATCAACGGGTGCGAACCCGAAACAGCAAGACACGATCACAGGAAGAACGGGAGACGGACATGTTGCGTGCGGCAATCAGCAAACTGTCGGCAAGACGGCGTGGGGCGAGGCTGGCGGCCGCCGGCGCCGCGGTCCTGCTGGCGCTGCCGGCGGCGGCGTCCGGCGCCGTCCCGAACGGCATCAAGCTCGTCAATCCGGGTCACCTGACGATCTGCACCCATCTGTCCTACAAGCCCTTCGAGTATATCAACAAGGACGGCAAGGTCGTCGGCTTCGATGTCGACATGCTGGATCTGCTGGCGAAGCGGCTGGGCGTGAAGACCCGGATCATCAGCATCGACTGGAACCAGGTGACCTCCGGCGCGGTGTTCGCCGCCAATCGCTGCGATGTCGCGATGGGCGCGGAGACGATCACGCCGGAACGCGCCAAGGCGGTGCTGTTCTCCGATCCGTATTTCGACGCGACGCAGGTCCTCCTGGCCAAGAAGGGCTCCGGCGTGCACGGCCTGGCCAGCCTCAAGGGCAAGCGGTTCGGCGTGCAGGTCAACACCACCGGGCAGATCTACGCCGACAAGCGGGCCGCCAAATTCGGCTACACCACGGTCATCTTTCCCGACCTGATCGCCGAGGCCTCGGCCGTCAGCGTCGGCGCCGTCGCGGCGGCGATCAACGATAACGGCCCGATGTACGAATACGCCAGGACGCATCCCGACACCCATGTGGTGGCCGAGTTCGATACCGGCGAGCACTACGGATTCGCGTTCAAGAAGAACAGCGCCAACGCGACCCGGCTGGCCGGCGTGCTGAACACCGTCCTCGCCAAGGCCAAGAGCGACGGCGAATACAACAAGATCTTCAAGACGTGGTTCGGCCAGATCCCGCAGGACGTCAAACAGTAAGGCGGATGAGCGGCGACGCCGACCGGCCGGCGGCGCGCCGGCGCGCAAGCCCGCGGCTGCGGGCGAGGCGGTCCAGGATGGCGCAATACGCCATTCTGGCCATCGTTCTCGCGCTGGCGGCCGAGTTCGCCAAGTGGCGCGAGATCGGGCGGACCTTCTTCGAGCCGCGGCTGATCGAATTCACGATTCTCCACGGCCTCGCCAACGCGCTGCTGAACACGGCGCTCTATACGGCCGGCGCGTTCGTGCTCGGCCTCGTGCTCGGCCTCGTGCTGGCGCTGATGCGGCTGTCCCCGGTCGCGCCCTATCGCTGGCTGGCGACGGTCTATATCGAATTCTTCCGCGGCCTGCCCTCGCTTGTCGTGTTCATCGCGTTTTCGCTGCTGCCGCTGGCCTTTTCCGGACTGACGATTCCATGGTCGCCCTACGGCACGGTCTGGGTCGCGCTCGGCGTCGTCGGCAGCGCCTACATGGCGGAGACGATGCGCGCCGGCATCCAGGCCGTGCCGAAAGGCCAGGTCGAGGCGGCGCGCTCGCTCGGCATGTCCTCGGCGCAGGCGATGCGCAAGATCGTGCTGATGCAGGCGCTGCGGCTCATGGTGCCGCCGCTGACGAACGAGCTGATCATGCTCATCAAGGATTCCTCGCTGGTGTTCGTGGTCGGGCTGTCGGCCGGGCAGTTCGATCTGACGGAATTCGGGCGGTCCACGGCCAATACCAACGTCAACATCACGCCGCTCGTGGTGGCCGGGCTCGGCTACCTGCTGATCACGCTGCCGCTGTCGATGCTGGTGCGGCGGATGGAGGTATCGCGGGTGACGGGAGCATGAGCGGCATCGATCCAGGCCGGACGGTTGTGAAGATCGAAGGGCTGCACAAGCGATTCGGCCAGAACCATGTGCTGAGGGGAATCGATTTCAGCGTCGCGCGGGGCGAGGTGGTGTGCATCATCGGCCCGTCGGGGTCGGGCAAGTCGACGCTGCTGCGCTGCATCAACCTGCTCGAACGGCCGCAGCAGGGCCGGCTCGAGGTCAATGGCGAGAACCTGCTCGACCCGGATTGCGACATCGATGCGGCACGCCGGCACATCGGCATGGTGTTCCAGCAGTTCAACCTCTTTCCGCATCACACCGCGCTGGAGAACTGCATCGTCGCGCCGATGACGGTGCTGCGCCTGACGCGGGCGGCGGCGGAGGCGACGGCCCGCGCCAATCTCGAGCGCGTCGGCCTCGCCGACAAGCTCGGCGCCTATCCCGCCCAGTTGTCCGGCGGCCAGCAGCAGCGGGTGGCGATCGCCCGGGCGCTGTCGATGGAGCCGGCGCTGATGCTGTTCGACGAACCGACCTCGGCACTCGATCCCGAACTCGTGGGCGAGGTGCTGACCGCGATGCGGC
Source organism: Acidiphilium sp. JA12-A1 (assembly GCF_000724705.2). Taxonomy (NCBI): domain Bacteria; kingdom Pseudomonadati; phylum Pseudomonadota; class Alphaproteobacteria; order Acetobacterales; family Acidocellaceae; genus Acidiphilium; species Acidiphilium sp. JA12-A1. The sequence continues at coordinate 15,194 of NZ_JFHO01000013.1, read as the reverse complement.
GACTGGCCGAGGCCGGCATGACGATGATCGTCGTGACCCATGAAATGGCGTTCGCCCGCGAGGTGGCCGATCGGGTCGTGTTCATGGATGCCGGCACGATCATCGAGCAGGGGCCGCCGGACTCGGTGATCGGCGCGCCGCGCGAGGCGCGGACGCAGAGCTTCCTGCGCCGCGTTCTGAACCCGGTTCACCTCGACTAGAGCATCATCCGATCCTTCTGGATCGGATGTAGTGCTCTATCTTGTTGATAATCAGAGCATCAGCCGAGACCGGTCAGCTCCTCCCGCCATCCCCACCGGCACGCGATGTCGAGGCAGTCCTGCCAGGCCTCGATCGCATCGGTCGTGCCGATGCTGCGCAGCGAGACGGCCGCCGCGGCGTGGGCGAGGGCGAGGGCGCGCGCGGTCTCCCAGCCCTCGTGAAAACCGTAGAGAAAACCTGAGGCGAACGCGTCGCCGGCACCATTGGCGCCGGCGATCTCCGCCTCCGGCACGCGGACCGACGCCTTCGCGGCAACCGTTCCGTCGCGCGCGACCGCGATGGCGCCGCGCGGGAAATGCACGGCCACGAGCCGCATCGCGCCGCTGGCCAGAACCGCGCGCGCGGCGCGCAGGCACGCCGCCGTGTCGGTCTCTCCATGGTCGCATGTCGCCATGCCGGCGATCGCGCCGATCTCGACGTCGTTGACCACCAGCAGATCGAGTTCCGGCAGGCAGGGCCGCACCAGCGCGGCGAGGCGTTCGGCCGGAACGCTGCACAGTTCGAGATTCGTCAGCAGCCCGGCCCGCCGCGCCTTGCGCAGGGTCGCGACCCAGCCGTTCGCGGCGTCGCCCCAGGCGCCGTCCATCCGCGCGTGGATGCCGGGCAGGCCGAGATGCAGGATGCGGCCGCGGGTGGCGGCAAAGTCGAAATGATCGGGGGTGAGCGCATCGGCGGCGCCGGCCCGGAAGATGTGCGTCCGCCGTCCGCTCCGGCGCGAGGTGTAGGCGTCGGTGAACTGCGTCGGCGCGCCCGCGACGACGGTGAGCCCGGTTGCGTCGATGCCGTGCGCCGCGGCCGCGGCATGCAGCAGGCGGCCGTTTTCGTCATCGCCCACCACGCCGATGGTCTCCACGGGCATGCCGGCGTCGAGCCGCCGGATGCCGAGGGCGAGGTTGCACGCCGAGCCGCCGCCGCGCGCCTGTTCCTCCAGGATTTCGACGAGGCCGTCCTCGCCCGGCCAGAACTCGACCACACGGTTGCGGTCGACGCACCAGGTCCCGCCGGTGACGAAGCCACGTCGCGCCATGTCGCTCATGGGCGCGTCAGTGCTGCCTGAGGGGGGCTTCCGTGATCAGCAGGTCGTCGGCGAGCGGGCGCGTCGGTGCGATCCCCTGTGCCTGCAGCGTGCCGTGATAGGCCTTCACCGCCTCCTCCGGCGAGACCGCGCCGTTGGCGACCTCGCGCATCAGCGACACGATGGCGAGCGGATCCTCGGCGAGGTTGATCTTGCGGCCGAACAGCGCGACGCGCGCGCCGTACCGTTCCGCCTGGTGCAGCAGTTCGAACGTGTCGCGCGTGGTGCCGGCGCTGCCGCCGAGCACGCCGACGATCAGCGACGGATCGTACGACGCCAGCTCCTCGAGCGCTTTCGGGCCGTTATAGGGGATCTTGAGGAATTGCGGCCGGTCCGCCTGCATCACGCCGGCGAGGCAGCGATGAATGCAGTCATTGACGTAGAAGGGGATCTGTTCCGGGTCGATGCCGCAGGCGATGTTCGGGTTGAACACTTCGAGGAAATAGGTGAAGCCGGCCGCCCGCGCATCGGCGCGGAACGCGGCGAACGCGTCCAGCGCGGCGAGGTCGGTCTCGATATCGTTGCAGAACGTCATCGAATACAGGCCGAGATCGGTGAGGCGCGCGGCCTGGGCGAGGTCGGCGGTGCGGAACGGACGCGACGCCGCAAGGTGATAGGTGGCGCGGCGCATCCGCCAGATGTCGGTCGTGTCGTTCGCGCGGATGGCGGGCTTCACCGCGCTGCCGGCGAACGTGCCCTGCGCCGCCAGCACTTCGAGGTTGGAGGCCGAGACGAGCATGATATCGACGATGTCCTGCGCGACGATCGCCCTGACCTGGTCGAGGAACTCGGCCCTGGTGCGGTGGCGGGTCCAGCTGCCGTCGCGCTCGCGCTTCGGCCCCGCCGCGGTGATGCTCGGTCCCATGTCGCCGTCCTTCGCATCGGCGATGATGAAGTCGCTGGGCCGGTACTTCCCCGCGCGGATCCGGGCGAGCTTGGCATCGAGGCGGGTCATCGTGGCTCCTGCTGGTTGGCCGGGATCAAGTTGCGGCGATCGTCCGGCCACCCTCTCCGCCGCATCGGCTCGGTGCGGCGCGGCAATGACCGGCATCGGCCATGCTATTGCGCGCCGGGGGGCGAGACAAGCCGAGCCGCCCCGTATGTTCCGGCGCCTTCGCCTCCCGAAACCTCTCTAGAGCACCATCCGATCAGATGGAGTCATCTGATCGGATAAAGATGCTCTGGTTATCAACAAGATAGAGCACGACATCCGATCCATCGGGATCGGAACGTGCTCTACACCCGCAGCGCGAGCAGCAGCATCAGCGCGGCCACCACGAGGGGGACCAGCCCGAACACCCATACCGGCAGCTCGCCGCCTTCCTTTCGCGGCTGCGTCCGCGGCGAATCCCGCCGGCTCTCAGTTGGTCGAGGCATGGTGCCGTCCCGTCTCCGTGCTGTCCGCATCGCCGCGCAGCGGCCGTCCCGTCCACGCGATCGCGCAGATCTTCCTGCTCAGCGCATGGGCCTTGGTGAATCCGTCGAGGCTGAAGGCCGTTGTGGCCACGCCGTGCCGCCCGGTATCGACGCCCAGATACACCCGCTTGTACGCCTTCAGATCATGGATGACCGGCCTTGCCGCCGGCGCGAAGGCGATGGCGCCGCGCGTGCGGAAGCGGACCCGCCGCGGGCCGATTCGCACCGCCGGGTCGGCCGGCGCCGCCGCGAGCCCGTCGATGGCGGTCTCCGCCGCATGGCCGCGATGCTCCGCCACGATCAGCACGAGGCGCCGCCCGCTCCGTCCCTTCATGGGGCCCCAGACCGGGTAAGTCGCCGCGTAGCACACTTCATGCCGTCCCCTGCCGTCCCTGAGCACCATCCAGTGTCCGATCTCGGAGACGAAATGCGGGCGCCCCGCCGCCATGGCGCGAGCACCCGCTCCGAACCCCAGGACAATCAGGCAGATCGCGGCTTCCGTCCTCATGTCCCAGATGTCGCAGCACGGCGACGCCGCTCAAGGCAACGTCGCGTGATGCGCGGAAATGTGACGGCCGCCGCGCCCGATCAGTTCGCGATCAGCTGTTGCCAACCACCTTGTGCGCGAACGGCACGTTCACCACCGGCTGCGACGGCCCGGTGAAGGACGGGTAGGCCTGCCCGATCACGCCGGGAGGGGTCTGCGCGGTGATCGGCTGGGCCGGCAGGTTGGGGATGCCCATGCCGGCAAGGGCGGTGCCGGAGATACCCAGCAGAGCGGCGGCCGCCACGGAAGCGATGATGGTCTTTTTCATTGTCAGTCTCCTGAACTTTCCGGATGTCCCGGCCTCACGACGGGGCCGTCTCATCCGCGATGTCCAGGATGTAGGCCTGCCGGATTCATCGTCCTAGAGCGATGGAGGAATAGGTTTGATAACTGCCGGAGATGAATCAACCCCCGCCTTCGCGCCGCCGCCGGGCACGGTTGCGTGATCGCGCGCCCCGCCCGCTTGGCAGGCCGCCTGCGGGCCGATAGCAGCAACCGGCGGGCCGCGCCCCGCTTGATGATGAGGAAACCATGCTTGCACGAACCCTGCGACTGTCCGCCCTTTGCGCCGCCGCCATCGCGATCGCCCCGGCCCCGGCGCGGGCGCAGCCGCCAGCCGCCTGCCGCACGATCCGCCTCGGCCATGGCGGATGGCTCGACAACCAGGTGCAGAACGCCGTCTTCGGCGCCGTCGTGGCACCCTTCGGCTACCAGGTGAGGATCGAGCCTGCCCGCCTCAAGACGATCTACCATCGCCTCGCCACCGGCCGGCTCGACGTCTACCTGCAGGACTGGCGGCCCGATAACTGGATGTCATCGGTCACCGCGATCCGGGATTCCGATGTCGCCCGCAAGCGCATCGCCGTGGCCGGGACCGACCTTTCCGGCGCCCGCCACACGCTCGCGGTGCCGGCCTATCTCTACCGCGCCGGCCTGAAGGACTTCGCGGACATCCACAAGTTCGCCGGCCAACTCGACCACACGATCTACGGCATCGAGCCCGACAATGTCGGCGACCGTCAGCTGCTGTCGATGATCCGCCGCAACACCGACGGCCTCGGCGGCTTCCACCTCGTGCAGGCCGGCGCCGGCGGCATGCTGCGGGCGCTGGCGGCGAAGATCCGCCACCACGAGCCGATCCTGTTCCTCGGCTGGCAGCCCGACGCGATGAACGTCGAATACCGCATCCGCTACCTCGGCGGCGGCGGCGCCGCCTTCGGCCACGACCAGGGGGCGGCGCGAAGCCTGATCCTGACGCGCGCCGGCTACGCCGCGCAATGCCCCGCCATCGGCGGCCTGTTGCACCGCTTCCGCCTGCCGGTCCGGGCGGAAAGCCGCATGATGTATGACATCCAGGTCAAGCGCGAGGCCGTCGGGCCGGTCGCCGCGGCATGGATCGCCGCGCATCCGGCCTGGCTGAAGCGGATGCGCGCGCCACTCGCCTCTCCCGCGCGCGGCTGACCCGAGGCGGCTGACCCGAGGCGGCTGACCCGAGGCGGCCGGGCCGGGCAGGGCAGGGGGCCGGCTCAGAACACCAGCGAGACCGCGAACCGTCCGAACGGGCGGTTGCGCGGCCCGTTGCCCGCGTTCAGCCGTTCCCAGCCGAGATCGGCGTCGATCGACACCCGGCGGAACAGCCGCGAGCGCATCTCGACCCCCGCCGCCGTCATCATCGCGCGGCTGCCGGGCATCCCGGCGCCGGCCGGCTGCGCGGTGCGCGCGACATTCCAGAACACGCCGCCGCGCAGCATCCGCAGGCCGCCCGCCGCCCCGAGCGGAAACACCGCCTGCTGCCCGGCCAGCACGCCGCGGCTCGCCGGCGAAATCGGCGCGAGGGCCGGATCGGCGCTGGCGAGATCGCCCAGGCTGACGCGATCGGCATTGAACAGCAGGCCGCTGCCGAACTGGTCGCAGAACGCCGTGGTCAGCACGGCACCCGCCGGCAGCGCGGTGCTGCGCGTCAGCGTCAGCCGGCCATAGGCGAAATCGGAGCGGGCGAGCCCCGGCGCGGCGGGGTCGAACCCGGCGCTGCCGCGCCCCAGCATCACCGTGCCGGCGAGGCTCGTCGTCCCGCCGCCATCGTGCCGCCGCCCGGCGCAGCGCAGCAGCACGTCGCGCTGCCGCCCACCGCCCGGCGCGAGCCAGACCGGCCCATACCCGAACCCGATATCCGACCGTTGCAGCCGCGCCCGCAGCGTTCCGCCCCAGGTGGCGCCGCGCCAGCGATAGGAAACGCCGGTCGTCATGGCGTAGCCGGCATCCGTCCCGTCCCCCTGGCGCCGCCGCGCCAGCCCGCCAGACACGCTGAGGCGCTCCCCGCCATCGCCGATGACGGTGTCGGTCAGCGTCGTCTCTTCATAGGCGCCGTAGGCGCGGTCATCGATGCCGTAGCTGACCTGCTGCCGGGCCCCGAACGGCGAGGTCAGGGTGAAGCCGTCATTGCCGCTCGCCGCATCCGCCGAATCGCGGGTGAAGCGCAGCCCGTCCGGCCGCGCGGGCATCGCCGCCGCCTCGGCCAGCACCGCCGAGCCCGACCAGGCGGCCGCCGCGGCCGGCCGCGCGTGGCCGAGCACGCCCGCCGCCAGCAGGGCCAGCAGCAGCCATGGCCGGCGCGCCGGAGCGGCACAGGAAATCGTCATGGGCGAGCAACATTCGAACAAATCAGGAATGCATGATGTCTATATTATGGCGCCGCCGCCCGCAAGGGCGTTCCTCGCCCCGCCCTGGCGCCTCGCGGCGCGCCGCATGCCGGCCCGCTCCGTGATCGCCGGACCATCGTCCGACCGGAAAAGGATAACTTATTTATCAACGGGATAGAGCGCCGCATGCGATGCGGACGCGCCGGAGACCGCCCTGATCAGCAGGGCGAGATCGACAAGGGCGATCGCGCCGAGCAGGACGACCGTCAGCGCCATCAGCGGACGATCGTAGAGCACGACGCTTTTCGCGCTGATCCATTCGATCAGGGCGCGGAGACGGTGCCGCGGCGACGCCATCGCCTGATCGCCTCCCTCGGTGCGGACGTTCATGCCGGCCCGGCCCCGATCCTGCCGTGCCCGGCCATCGGCAAGGTCCGTCGTGTCGTCCCGATGCGCGTCATCGGCGTGCCGCGCCACGCCCGGCCGGCGGCATCAGTCTTCCCGGGCATGATCCATGATCTCCAGGCGGATCTGCACGCGGCCATCCGCCCTTTCGCACACCCGTCGCGCATAGGCATTCTGCTCGATGGAGACCGCCTTGCCGTTCACCAGCAGGAACCGGCCGCTGATCGGCTGGAACTGAAACCGGTCGATTTCCTTCCTGTTTATATATACGTCTTTTATGATATTTGAACTGTATGACATGTCGACAATGAAGCGGCATACCCGTGCCGAGATTTTGGAAATCAATATGCTGTAATGATTTATATTGTTTGAATTTACTGCAATATAAAGATGGCCATTATGGCTGTCCTGACTTTCGGCCGTATGTATGAATTGCCCCGTGTTGAATTCGGCATAATGAATGGCCTGATTGAAATACATCAGGCTCTTCTTGTTATTGAAACGGTAATTGGAAAGAAAGGAAATCCGGTTGACGTATGTATATTTCGCAAACGCGAGAATAAATCCAGACACCACCAGGCCAACGGCAAATCCAAACAGGACCCATTTTACGCGATAGACTATCGTCATCTCCGACCTCATTTTTGTTTATGGTTTTTATGTTTTTTGTCGGAAAACTAGTCACAAATGATCAACAAAAAATTAACGGCTGTCTCTATAACTATCTCTTATCTCGTAATTAATACTTTCCTTATTTTTGTGTCTTTTGTCGCCCTTGTCGCGAATGCCCCTTGCACGGCCGCCCTTCGCGTGCGTGCGCATCGGGCCGGCGCGCTTCCCTGCCTGCCGTCGCGAACGGAACCGCGTTCGCTCCCGCACTTCGTCGCCACAGGGTGCTGCCGCCGTCACGGCCTTGCGCGCCGGCGATCGGCCGGCGCGATGCGTAACCGTCTGTATCAAAATATAAACAATGATCACATTTTAATGAGACTGGTTGTAATTAATTAACCGATGTGTCATGAAAAATCATTAATCGATATGTAATTAGACGATCGAATTTCAGGACCCCTTTCTTTCAACGGCCTTGGTTTCAGAGATCCGCGTTCAGGGAGATCATTTCTGACGGTAAGCCCCGGAGAGATCCGGGGCTTTTTTTTCGCAACGCCGCAGCGGCCGCGCCGTTCCCGGCGCCGCGCACCCGGATACGGGCGGCGCAAACAATCGCATATCCGCACGAAGTTGGCCGTCTCGCGGCCCGCGAACTGTGCCCCGCAAGGCACGATGACGGAGCAGGGCAGGGGGATGAAACCTCACGCAACCCGTTGATAGAACTGGCGACCCTGGCGTGACTCGAACACGCAACCACCCGCTTAGAAGGCGGGTGCTCTATCCAGTTGAGCTACAGGGCCGTGCGGCGGCGAACATCGCCCAATTCGCCGCCGAATGCCAGACCGGGCCGCCTCAGTGCGTCCAGTTCGCCCGCCGGTCCGCGCGGAAATTGTCGGCATAGGCCTTGGGCCGCCGGTGCCGCTCGGTCGGGATCTCGAGGTCGAAGGCGATTCCATGCTTCTCCGCATAGGCGATGGCCTCCTCGCGGGTCGCGAAGCTCAGCCGCACCTGGCTCGCCATCATGTCGCCGCTGCCGGTCCAGCCCATCAGCGGGTCGATCCGCTTCGCCATCGCCGGCTCGAACTCCAGTACCCATTCCCTCGTCTTCGCCCAGCCGGACTGCATGGCGGATTTCGGCGGCAGATAGATGCGGGCGCGATTCATGCGGCATTCCTCTCGGTCGGTCCGTCTCGGGGCGCCCGGATTCGAACCGGGGGCCTCTTGTACCCAAAACAAGCGCGCTACCAGGCTGCGCCACGCCCCGCACGGACGCTTGCTACTACAGCGCCTCCAAGGTGCGAGGCAAGCGCCTCACTTGTCGTCGCCGAATTGCGGCCCGATCACCTTGTCGCCGACATCGATGTCGTCCTTCGCGGTGATCCCGCCCTGCAATTCGATCGTCGCCGCCACCTTCACATGGCTGGAAATGATCCGCAGGCTCTGCGGCACCGTCTCGTTGGCGATATGCCGGATCGTCCCGTGCGGCCCGACGAACACCATGTCCAGCGGCACCAGCGTGTTCTTCATCCACATCTCGGACACCTGCGGCGGGTTCCACGGAAAGATCATCCCCTCGTCCGCCGCCACGCTCTTGCGGAACATCAGCCCGATTTCCTGCTGCTTCGGCGTGATCGCCTTCTCCACCGTGAAGGTGAACCGCTTGCCGTGCTGGTTGACGATGGTGATCGTCTCGGTCGGCAGCTTCGCCTGCGGCCCGGTGATCGCCGCCGCGGCCACCCCGACGGCCGATCCGCCAGCAATCCCGGCCGCAAGGCAAATTCCCATCCAGCGTCTCATCGTCCTGCTCCTTGTTGCGTCACGCGGCGAGGCGGCGCACCTCGTCCCGCACCAGGCCCGCCTGCGGCGGATCGTCGAGGCGGGTGAGCCAGTGCGCCGGCCTCGGCCGCGACTGCCCGCGGAAATAGCTGATTCCCGCCAGCACGTCCAAGGCCGCCGGCGGCAGCGCCTCCGGCACCGCGTGCCCGTTCAGCACGCCCCACAACCCCGCCCAGGCCCGCCCGAGCGCATACGGGTTATACCCGCCACCCCCGAGCACGATCAGCCGCGGCGCCAGCCCGCGGATCGCCTCCAGCGCCGCCCACAACCCCCGGTTCGACAGCGCCAGCCGGCTCATCGGATCATCCGCCAGCGCATCCGCCCCCGGCAGGAACACGATCCCCTCCGGCCGCGCCGCCGCGATCGCCGGCACGATCCGCGCCTCCATCAGGAACGCCAGCTCCGCGTCGCAAAACCCCTCCGGCACGGCAAAATTGAACACCCCCGCCGCCGCGTCGCTCGTCCCCCCCGTCCGCGGCCACCGCCCCGCCTCATGCACGCTGATCGTCGTCACTCGCCCATCGCGCGCGAACGCCGCCTCCACCCCATCGCCGTGATGCGCGTCGAGATCGAGATAGACCAGCCGCTCCAGCCCAAGGTCGAGCCACTCCATCAGCGCCAGCACCGCGTCGTTGATGTAGCAGAACCCGCTCGCCCGCGCCGGCCAGGCATGATGGTTCCCCGCCGCCGGCACATGCGCGACCCCGCCCTCCGCCGTCAGCCGTGCCGCCAGCATCGCGCCCCCCGCCGAGGTCGCCGGCCGCCGATACACCGCGCGATGCAACGGATTCCCCTCCGCCCCGATGCCGAACCGCGCCCGCGCCTCCGCCGGCACCTCCTGCGTCCGCTCCGCCGCCTCCAGCGCGTCGAGATAGGCCGGATCGTGAAACCGCTCCAGCGCCGCACGCCCCGCCACCGGCGCCGTCCGATACTGCCCCGCCGCCAGCCACCCCATCGCCCGGATCAGATCCTCCGCCACCGGCGCCCTCATCGTCGCCAGCGGATGCGGCGGCGCCGCGATCGCCGCCCGATACACCTCCGCCCCGATCAGCACCGCCCCGCGCGTCCCGCTCATCCGCCTTGCCTACCCATCAAGCCCCGCCGTTGCTATAGGCTGGGCATGAGTGACGAATTGACAACGCTCGCGCAGGACGCTTCCCCCGCCAGCACCGGCGCCTTCCCCCGCCGCACCTTCGCGATCATCTCCCACCCCGACGCCGGCAAGACCACCCTGACCGAGAAGCTCCTCCTCTTCGGCGGCGCCATCCGCGAGGCCGGCATGGTCAAGGCCCGCCGCGAGCGCCGCAACACCCGCTCGGACTGGATGGCCATCGAACGCCAGCGCGGCATCTCCGTCACCTCCTCGGTCATGACCTTCACCTGGCACGACGTCGTCTTCAACCTGCTCGACACGCCCGGCCACCAGGACTTCTCCGAAGACACCTACCGCACCCTCACCGCGGTCGACGCCGCCGTCATGGTCATCGACGCCGCCCGCGGCATCGAGGCCCAGACCCTCAAGCTCTTCGAGGTCTGCCGCCTGCGCGACATCCCGATCATCACCTTCGTCAACAAGATCGACCGCGAAGGCCAGGACCCGTTTTCGCTCCTCGATGAAATCGCGAACACCCTCGCGCTCGACGTCTGCCCCCTCGTCTGGCCCGTCGGCATGGGCGGCCTCTTCCGCGGCTGCTGGGACATCCGCGCCAACCGCCCCATCGGCCGCGTCGCCCCGGATGGCGAACCCGCCGAACCCGTCACCATCCCCGACGAGCAGATGGCCGACCTGCGCGATGCCGTCGAACTCGCCGGCGCCTACCCCGCCTTCGACCGCGAAGCCTTCCTCGCCGGTCACCTCACCCCCGTCGTCTTCGGCACCGCGCTGAAGGATTACGGCGTCCTCGAACTCCTCTCCCTCCTCGCCGAACACGCCCCGCCGCCCACCACCCAGCGCGCCGAACCCCACCCCGTCCGCGCGGATCAAAAATCCGTCACCGGCTTCGTCTTCAAGGTCCAGGCCAACATGGACCCCAACCACCGCGACCGCATCGCCTTCACCCGCATCTGCTCGGGCCGCTTCCAGCGCGGCATGAAACTGCTCCACGTCCGCACCGGCAAGCCGATGGCCATCCAGGCCCCGATCTTCTTCTTCGCCCAGGACCGCTCCCTCGCCGAGGAAGCCTTCCCCGGCGACATCATCGGCATCCCCAACCACGGCTCGCTCCGCGTGGGCGACACGCTGACCGAAGGCGAAACCCTCCGTTTCACCGGCATCCCCAGCTTCGCCCCCGAAATCCTCCGCCGCGTCGTCCTGACCGACCCGATGAAAGCCAAACAGCTCCGCCGCGCCCTCGAAGACCTCGCCGAGGAAGGTGTCGCCCAGGTCTTCCGCCCGATGCTGGGTGCTGACTGGATCGTCGGCGTCGTCGGCGCCCTCCAGCTCGACGTCCTGCAAGCCCGCATCGACGCCGAATACAAGATCCCCATCCGCTTCGAACCCGCCCCCTACGTCACCGCCCGCTGGATTTCCTGCCCCGACCCCAAACGCCTGAAAGACTTCATCGAAGCCAACCAGTCCACCCTCGGCCACGACCGCGACGACTCCCCCGTCTTCCTCGCCCGCGACACTTTTTCTCTCCGCTTCACCGCCGAACGCTGGCCCGAAATCACCTTCGCCACCACCCACCAATCCGCCTCATGATTTTGATCCCCCCGCTTCGGCGGGGATACTTGCAAGATTATTGCGGCAGTCGTCTGTCTTGGCGATCTCAGAACGGACTGAGCAGGGTGTGTGCCCTCCTGCGAGTTTAGCTTTGCATTCGTCGCAGGGAGGTTGGTTCATTTCAGCTATCCACACAAAGCCTCGTGCGTGCGGGATATTCCGTATTTCTTGACTTTCTATCGAGCAGGCGGTGATTATTTCTGATCGTGGTGCACTGGCTCGCGTCCGCCACATCAGGTGCGTGTAGGGACAGGAAGATGCCGGTTCAGCGTCACATTGTCGTAATTCCGCGTGAAGACGGAGGAGTCGAGCTTTTTCCTCTGAAGGAGTGGTTGCGACGGAACCCCGAAGAAACGCCATCGGGACTTGACCCAACAATGAGCACATCACACCAACTTCGATCCGGATTGCGTCGGATGGGGTGGACCATGCAGCAGACCCCCACTGAGATACGGCTCGTTAAACCGGGGGCGGAAACATTAGACATTGTCGACGAAGTACTCGGGTCAGATGAAGATTTCCAAGATAATGTCGGCTCCGCGGCATTTTCGCTTGAGTACCAACTACGTGACTTTCTAGCAGCAAATCTTGCACAAGTCGCAGTTAACGGGGTGCACTTGCGACTTTACGTCGATCTGACTGGTCGTGAAGGTATTGAGTATCCGACAGCCGTTGGACCAATTGATATAGTGGCAGTTGATGAAAAAGGCTCGTTTTTCGTATTCGAGTTGAAGCGCGCTAATAGCCATGATCATGCAGTAGGCCAAGTTGCGCGTTATATGGGATGGATAAGGCAAACGATTGGAAAGGACCGTGATGTTTTTGGGGTAATAGTTGCGAAGGCAATCAGCGAGAAGCTACGTTATGCGGCATCTGTTGTTCCGAATCTATATCTTTTTGAATATGATGTGGAGTTTCATCTCAGGTCGGCAAATAAAATTATATGAGATCTCATAAATAACTAAGAAAGATATATGAATTTTGAGAAAATGGGTCGTTCATAATTATGATCCAGCAGTAGATCTAGGGTCTCTATCCGAAACTGTCTGCTCGATTGCAGTGAGTTCGGCGTTCCACCAGTCAAGAGCCTCGCGGTAGACGTCACGTGCATCATCGCCTTCGCTGTAGCCATCAAGGATTGGGCGGTAGATGTTATCACTTATCGGAAATACATGAGGAACCTCAGATGGTTTGTCTGCGTTAGCATCTCGAACTGACTGCATTGTAACGATATCGACTTCGTCGAGGGGGTTCAAGTTGAAGTGGTATTCTTTCAGGATATTATTTCGTTCTTCATCAATAAATTCTCTGAAGATGGCGTGCTGAGGATCGTCAGAAATCCATCTTTTATAAGCGATCTCAATTTTCTGCTTAAGGTGAACGTCTGCGCCGTCAACTTTGTGAAGCACGTGGCCGACAGCGCGTGCAAGTGCGACCGCACCCGCCCAATGAACGCGCCAGCGGTCGAGATTCTGCTCGGTCTCCAACATCTCAAGAGCGATCTCACAGTCTGCCAAGACCCTTCTTGCTGCCCGCGTCATCGCGCCTCAATCCTTTAACTGTCTGATTAGCCTCTGTCCCCGGACTGCATGTCGAAGGAATTCCGAATTGGCACCGCTATGCACGACCATCTGGCACTCTTGATCGGGCCTCATCTTTCTACGCGCACCGCCCTACCGCCCGAAATAACTGAAAATAAGATACCCTGAAATTGACCGCTGATCGTATTCGACGTCGATCTCTCCCCACGGAAATGTAGCCGGAAGCGGCCGTTGCAGCCTTGTCTCCATCTCCGCCTTGAGCGCTGCGGTCCATTGCTGCTCATACTCAGGATCGACCGTGAGCCAGGTTCGATCCGTGATCCGCGACAGCGACGCCCGCATCAGCCGCCCATCGGTGAAATACACGACCGCAATCCAATCCCGCCCCTCGAACGAGACAGGCTTCAGCAGATACGACCGGTGCGGATCGTTGCGAACAAACTCCCGCGCACCCGCCCCGCGCGGCGACGCCCGGAACGCCGCCTCCGTCAGCCCCGGCCCGATCCGCTCCGTCGCGGAAATCGGAACAATGCCCGCCTCCAGCGTCATGGCCCCCACCGTAATCGTCCCGCCCATCAAATGGTGGCGCGGAAACCCGCCGCAACGCCAAACGCAAACGGCCGGATCGGTAATCTCCGATCCGGCCGCGCTCAGGCGCTCGGTGGCGCGATCGTCAGGCCTTGCGGCGCCGACGCGTGCTGATCAGCCCGAGGCCGAGAAGACCGGTCCCCAGCAGCGCAAGCGAGCCGGGCTCCGGAACGCTCGTTTCATTCACAGTCAGCTGCGCCGGTGCGCCATTGGCCTCGACATAGAGAATCTGGAAAGCACTATTGCCGGGCAGGCTGAAGCTGTAGGGGTTGGACGCGGTTTGCGGGGCGGCCGCGCCGGCGATCACAGTCTGGAGATTATTGGTATAGACGGTCGACCCATCGTCGCTGTTGATCGTGCCGGTAAGGGAATGGTCGAGATATCCCTGGATTTCAAAGACGGTCGTCAGGTTGAACCCGCTTGAGCTCATGGCGACGTTGAGAACGTTCGAATTGCCGCCATAAGTGAAGTTGGACAGGGTGCCGTGGGCGCTGTTCATGAAGTCCAGGATATTGCCTTCGCCATTATTGGCAGTGCCGGGCTGGTACAGGTTGAGAGCGCCCGTATAGGTGAAGGCCGCGAGTTCACTGCCGACCGATCCATTGAAAATCGTGTTGCTCGTATTGGCGAGCTGCGACGGATCGTTGCTGTGGCCGGGATTGGGATTGGTGCCCTGCCACACGGTGATGTTGTACGTCCCGCTGACCGGCGTCGCATGGGCCGTGGCCACGCCCGCGAGGCTGATCGCGCCGCAGGCCACAGCCCCGAGCAGGGCGGCCCTGAGCATCCCCGACCCGTTCCGTTTGTGTTGCATCCGTTTATTCCTTTGCCTGTGGGACCAAAATGTCCCGGTCTCGTTCGTGAAGCGGCCTGGCGGCGCCAATGCCAACGTTCGTTTCGAAAGCAAAAATCATGCCGACAAAATAAAATAAATGATTTCAATGGGATAAAGTTTCGGTCGCCGCAATGTGTAAAGTTTTCCGACACTTTGTCCGGAGACGGCGTCGAAAAAGCCGGGAGCCGTCCCGAAATCCGGCAGGGGGCTGATCCGCCGGCGCAACCTCCTTGCCCACCCCCGGCCGGTCATGCTTGTTAGCGGGAATGACGGCCGCCGCCCCCGCATCGCCCGGCTTCCTGCTCCGCTTCGCCGGCTTCATCGCCGCGCTCTGCGCCTGCGTCGCGGCGGAGGGCGTGCGTCACCGGCGCGGCGCGCTGACCGTCCTCGCCTGGACCCGCCTGCGCCGCCTCTGCGCCCGCCTCGAAGCCCTTGCCACCAGGCCGCGAGCCCCGGCGCGCCGCCGTCCCGGCCGTCCCGGCCGCTCCGGCCCGCCGCACCGTCTCCCGCGCGCCCATGGCTGGCTCCGCCGCGCCTTTCCCGCCACCGCATCCCTGGCCCCGCAACTCCGCGCCCTGCTCGATGCGCCGGACATGCGGGCCTTCATCGCCGCCACCCCCGCCGCCGGCCGCATCCTCCGCCCGCTCTGCCACACCATCGGCATCGCCCCGCCGCCCGCCCTCGCGCTGCCGCCGAAACCGCGCCCACCCCGCGCCGCAC